>NZ_QRJA01000002.1:0-155564 GCF_003471405.1 Collinsella sp. AM20-15AC | reverse complement strand
GGGGGCTCCTGTCGTTTCCGTGCCCCTGGATTGGGTCATAGTGTCTGACTTATGCTCAACCTGCGGCGCCATTTTGCTTGAAGGCACCTTGCTCACTCTGGCGGGCTTTCGCTGTCCGTCCTCTATCTGCGGTGTTGCCCTGGTTGGCACTTGGGGACGTTCCTTTTGTGCCGGCACTTGGGGACAGTCCTAGTCGTCTGGGGTCTACCGGCGCATTGGGGGTTTACGCCTTCCATGCATGACAGTCGTCTCTTTTATGTTTCCTTTAGCCGTCGCTGCCTAGGATGGGGGTTAGTCGGTAGGAAGGGAGCGTCTATATGAACGACGCGAGCGATCGTGCAATCGAAGAGGACATGCTCGATCAGTTCAATTACTTTGACGATGAGGACGAGGAGCTGATCGATCGTCGCGAGCCGGCATCGCTCGATGCTTTCGACCTTGTTGATGAGGGGCCCGACGAGGACGAGGTCGAATCGACGGAACCCCCACAGCCTTCGCGCCATGATTCGTTGCTCTCAAGAGTCCCTCTGCACCACGGTGTTCGTGCCGGCGCCCTCCATATGAAAACCGACTGGTGCCAGATCGTGACGGCAGGCGGTGAGCTTGCCGTCGATGCGCCGCTCACCGATAAATCATCCATCATTTGCCGCACCGGTATGCTTATGCTCGCGAGCGGAACGGGTGCCTGGCGTGTACGCGATACCATGAATCGCGTCGCCGCTGTACTCGGTGTCACCATCCACGTTGACTTAAGTCTCCTGTCGTTTGAGTGTACTTGTATCGAAGATGGTCACTGCTTTAACGAGGTCGTCAGCCTACCCACAACGGGGGTCAATACTCATCGCATATGGATGATGGAGAGCTTCTTAAAGGAAATCGAGGTTTACGGGCGCCGGTTTACCGTGCATGAGTACCACGAGATGCTCAAGACCGTTGAGAGTTCAAAACCCGATTACACTCCCTGGCAACAGGGCATTGCGGCGGCCTGTGCTTGCGGCGCCTTTGTCTTTTTGCTCGGCGGCGGCCCTATCGAGATGGCCTGTGCATTTGTGGGCGCTGGTGTCGGCAACTTTGCGCGCTCCCATATTCTCAAGCAGGGCCTTGGCCAGTTTAGCGCGCTGACGATCGGCGTTGCACTCGCTTGCGTCTCGTATCTGCTGGCATTGCTTGGCCTTGGCCAGGTCATACCGGGGGCAATGTCGCACCAAGAAGGCTATATCGGCGCCATGCTCTTTGTGATCCCCGGCTTTCCTCTCATTACGGCAGGCCTCGACATCGCTAAGCTCGACATGCGAAGCGGCATTGAGCGTCTTTCGTATGCTGTGTCGATTATTGTGATGGCGACCCTCGTAGGCTGGATGGTTGCCGAGTGTGTGGGGCTGGCGCCGGATGATTTTGCCCCGCTCGGCCTCTCACCGTTGGCTCTTACACTCTTGCGTATTGTGATGAGCTTTGTCGGAGTATTTGGCTTCTCGGTTATGTTCAACAGTCCGGTAAAGATGGCAGCGGCGGCAGGGCTCATCGGCGCCGTGTCTAATACCTTGCGCCTTACGCTCGTTGATGCGCCGACGCTGTTTCCCTTCCTGGGTCTGAGCGTGGGTATGCCTCCCGAGGCAGCAGCGTTTATCGGCGCGCTGGTATCGGGACTGCTCGCGAGCTTAGCCGAAATCAAACTCACCTACCCACGCATCGCCCTCACGGTGCCGTCGATTGTCATTATGGTGCCGGGCTTGTATCTGTATCGCTCGATGTATTACATGTGCACCTTCGACACGGTCAATATGCTCGGCTGGTTTGTGCGTGCAGTGCTCATCGTGGCGTTTCTGCCCGTTGGCCTGGGCGTGGCGCGTACGCTCACCGACCCTCGCTGGCGCCACACCAGCTAATTGGCGCAAGTGAAACTGATCCGCATAACATGAACGTGGATAATCTCCCGTTTTTGGCCTGTTTACGGGCTCAAAACGGGAGATTATCCACGTTCATGGAATGGGTGTCCGAAAATCCACGCTCGTTGGGCCGATACAGACGCACCTGGCGATTCCTTTTTTGTAGACGTTGTCGCGCGGCTACGGGCAGGAAAGGTCCCAACGGTTAACATATACTCCATATGGGTAAAGAGACCAAAGCGCTGCCGCGGGGCGGCGCTTTGCGTTTGAAAAAACTAGCTCGTCTAAGAGGAACTAGCATGTTAGACCGTTTTACCGATCGCGCGCGCAAGGTCATGTCCATGGCCAAGCAAGAGGCGCTCGATCTTCATTCAAATAAGGTGGGTACCGAGCACCTGCTGCTCGCGCTTGCCAAGGAGGACGAGGGCATTGCCGCCGAGGCACTGCGTTCGCTCGACATCTCCTACGATGACATCATGGATACTCTCAAAGAGGTCCAGACCACGGTTCCCGACCCCAGTGAGGAGACCGAGGCGGCCAAGCTCGCCTTTACGCCGCTCGTCATTAGCGTGATGGAGCGTTCATTCCGCGTGGCGCGTGAGAACAACCAGACCTACGTGTCGACCGAGCACTTGCTGATCGGCATCGTCGAAGAGGGCAACGGCATGGCCATGGACATCCTCATGCGCTTGGGTGTGTCGTCCGCCTCCACCAAAAAGGCTATCGAGAAACTCACCGCCAAGGACCAGGACAAGAAGCGTCCGCTCGCCGGCGCCGGTGCTGGTCGTCCCGGTGCGGGCCTGCCGTTCTTTAGCGGCTCGGATGCCTCTCAGCAAAAGGGGAGTGGCACCGATACGCTTAAGCAGTTCGCGACCAACCTCACGCAGAAGGCGCGCGACGGCGAGCTCGACCCTGTAATTGGTCGCGAAAAGGAAGTCCAGCGTATGATGGAGATCCTTTCGCGCCGCACCAAGAACAACCCGCTCATTCTGGGCGACCCCGGCGTGGGCAAGACGGCCATCGTCGAGGGTCTGGCACAGCAGATCGCTGCCGGCAATGTGCCCGAGAACCTTATGAACCAGAACATCTGGACGCTTGACCTGCCGGGTCTTGTCGCGGGCGCCAAGTATCGCGGTGAGTTTGAGGAGCGCCTCAAGAACGTGATCCAGGAGGCGACCGAGGCCGACGACGTCATTCTGTTTATCGACGAGATGCACACCATCATCGGTGCCGGTTCTGCCGAGGGATCCATCGATGCAAGCTCCATGCTCAAGCCCGTGCTCGCGCGTGGTGCCTTCCAGATTATCGGCGCCACCACGGCCGAGGAATTCCGCAAGTACCTCACCAAGGACCCGGCCTTTGAGCGTCGCTTCCAGACCATCGATGTCGAGGAGCCGAGCGTCGAGGACACGGTCAAGATCCTGACTGCGCTCAAGCCGCGCTACGAGGAGCACCACCACGTGCGTTACACGCAGGGTGCCATCGAGGCCGCTGCGAACCTTTCCAACCGCTACATCCAGGATCGCTTCCTGCCCGATAAGGCCATCGACCTCATTGACGAGGCCGGTGCCCGCGCTCGCATCGCCGCGAATCGCGCACCCGAGCCGGTGCGCGAGGCCGAGCATCGCATCGAGGAACTCAAGGCTGCCGCACAGGAGGCTACCGAGAGCGACGACATGAACAAGGCCGCCGAGATCACCGAGCAGCAGAAGGCTGCCGAGATTGAACTCGCCGAGGCCAAGGCTGCCTGGACCGCCGAGCTCGACGCCAGCCCGCTCACCATCGACGTGAGTCAGATTGCCGACATCGTGTCCGTGACCTCGGGCGTGCCGGTTTCCTCGCTCACCGAGAGCGAGAGCCGTCGCCTGCTGCAGACCGAAAGCGTGCTCAAGACCCGCATTATCGGCCAGGACGAGGCCGTCGAGGCCGTCGCCAAGGCCGTGCGCCGCAGCCGTTCGCCGCTCAAGGACCCGCGTCGCCCCGGCGGCAGCTTTATCTTCCTGGGTCCCACCGGCACAGGCAAGACCGAGCTCGCCAAGACGCTCGCCGAGTACCTCTTTGGCAGCAAGGATGCGCTCATCAGCTTCGACATGTCCGAGTTCGGTAGCGAGTTCGAGGTATCCAAGCTCATCGGTAGCCCTCCGGGTTACGTTGGTCACGACGAGGGCGGCCAGCTCACTAAGGCCGTTCGTCGCCACCCGTACTCGGTCGTGCTGTTCGACGAGATCGAGAAGGCGCACCCCGATATCTTCAACATCTTGCTGCAGGTGCTGGAGGAGGGTCGTCTGACCGATAGCCAGGGCAAGACGGTCGACTTCCGCAACACCGTGATCATCATGACATCCAACGTGGGCGCCCGCGAGATCGCGCAGGATGCGAGCGTGGGCTTTGGCACCACCGGCGAGCAGGGCCTCACCTCGAGTGAGATCCGCGGCCGCGCGATGGGCGAGCTCAAGCGTCTGTTCCGCCCCGAGCTGCTCAACCGCATCGACGACATCGTGGTGTTCCAGAAGCTCTCGGGCGAGAACCTGACCAAGATCGCTCACCTGCTGGTGGACGATCTGCGCCAGCGCCTGATTGCCAACGGCATGAACATCAAGCTCACCGATGCGGCCTATGACAAGATCGTGGCCGAGGGCACCGACCTCACCAACGGTGCGCGTCCGCTGCGCCGTGCTATTCAAAAGCTCATCGAGGACCCGCTGTCCGAGGAGCTTTTGGCCGGCGAGTGGGGCGAGGGCGATACCGTCCTGTGCGACGTGGCCGATGGCAAGTTTGTCTTTAGCCACGGCACGGGCGAGATCCCGGCACCGCGTCCGGCGGGCACGCTCGGTGGCGATACCGCCCCGGCGGCACCGCACACCGGCAACGCCGCGCCCGTGAGCGGCGGCGTGACCTCGGGCCCCGGCGGTATGATGCAAGCCGGCTCTGGTGCGCTGTAGGGATTAAACATACCTTGTATAACGGGGGCGTTTCCGATAAGGAAGCGCCCTCATTTCTATTGAAATGCGCTTCAATCTGCCGTGCTATACTAAAATCGAGATATAGTATAGCAAAGGAGCTGATATGCCTACGTCAATACTCGACACGCGGCCAGTTCAGATGAACGTGCGTATAGATCGTCAGCTCAAAGAGGCAGGAGACGCCGTCCTGACCCATATTGGCATGACGCCGTCACAAGCCGTTCGGACACTTTGGGAGTATCTGGTCGTTAACGGACGCATGCCCTCGAAGGGAGATGCGGCGGCTCCGGTTTCTGACGGAGTAGAGCCCCAGCGCATGGAGTCAAGGGCCGCGCAAGGCAGCCATATCGTTCGCGATTCGTGCCTCAAATACGGCATCCCCATCCCTGAGTTCTCGGGAGACTATGACGACCTCTATGAGGAGGCCATGGCGGAGCGCTATCCCGAATGGGTGGAACTATGAGCACAGAAGGCGTCCTCAAGCTGTTAATCGATACCAACGTATGGATGGATTATTTTTCTGGCAGGTCCGACCGTACGGCAAATGTCGTCCATCTGATCGAGATTGCCGACGCCTCGGAGCGGATTGCCCTGTTTGCCTCGTCGCTTTCGGTCAAAGACGTTTCATATCTTGTCTCGGCGGCAATCAAGCAGGAGTGCCGAAGAAAGACTGGCTCACTGAGCGATAACGCCATTGCGGCGGCAGACGAAACGGCTTGGGCATGCGTTCGACAGATGCGCGAGCTAGCCCTCATCGCCCCGGTCGGTGCAGACGAGGTCTTCGACTCCTTTGTGTTCAAGTACCACCACAATGACTTTGAGGACGACCTGATGCTGGGCGTCGCCAATCGCATTGATGCCGATTACGTCGTGACGGAGGACAAGAATCTTATTAAACATACCAATGGTGTATGCATTAATGTTCAACAGGCGTTGAGGTTGGTTGAAGGGTCCAACGCCCCTTCGGCACGGCCCGTCTAGCCTGCTTTATCTTAATAAAGTGGCGTTTCCCCGCCGTTAGCCGATGATGCAAGGGCGCTCGGCGTTTTCGACTGGTTTATGCACGCAAAGTCTGGGAATATACAAGTCGCATATCTTACTGTCTTACCAGTTGCGCCAAGGAGGCACCATGGACTACAAGATCACCGGCTATGAGCCCGCCCAGCTGTTCCATTTCTTTGAGGAGGTCAGCGCGATTCCCCGTGGGTCTGGCAACGAGAAGGGCATCAGCGATTTCCTGGTCGCGTTTGCCAAGGAGCGCGGCCTCGATGTGTATCAGGACGAGGTCTACAACGTCATCATTCGCAAGCCCGCATC
Organism: Collinsella sp. AM20-15AC; assembly: GCF_003471405.1. Taxonomy (NCBI): domain Bacteria; kingdom Bacillati; phylum Actinomycetota; class Coriobacteriia; order Coriobacteriales; family Coriobacteriaceae; genus Collinsella; species Collinsella sp. AM20-15AC. The sequence continues at coordinate 149,398 of NZ_QRJA01000002.1, read as the reverse complement.
TGCCGGTGCCGAGAATGCCCCGACCGTGATGCTGCAGGGCCACATCGATATGGTGTGCGACAAGTTGGGCTCCGTTGAGCACGACTTTATGACCGATGGTATCGACCTGGTCGTCAAGGACGGCGTCCTCACCGCCAACGGTACCACCCTGGGTGCCGACAACGGTATCGCCGTCGCTCTGATGCTCACTGTTCTCGATGACGATTCGATCGTTCACCCCGCCCTCGAGTGCGTATTCACCACCGACGAGGAGACTGGCCTGGTCGGCGCCGAGACGCTCGACAAGTCCCAGATTAGCGCCCGCACCATGATTAACCTTGACTCCGAGGAAGAGGGCGTTGCCACCGTCAGCTGCGCCGGCGGCGTCGTCGTTACCTACACCTGCCCGATCGTGCGCGAGCACAAGACCGGTAGCACCCTCACGCTCGACATCTCCGGCCTGCTGGGCGGTCACTCCGGCAGCGATATCCACCTGGAGCGCGGCAACGGCAACCTCATCATGGCCCGCATCATCGACCGCCTGATGGTCGCCGGCGAGCCCGCCATCGTTAGCTTTAACGGCGGCACCAAGGACAACGCCATCAACCGTGAATGCAAGGCTGTTCTGGTCTACGCCGACCACGCTGCCGCCGAGGCCGCGGCCCAGATCGCAAAGGGCATCATCGCCGACGTCGCTGCCGAGCTCGAGGTCTTCGACCCCGGCTTTACCTGCACCGTCGAGATTGCCGACGACGCCGAGGTCGAGGCCATGGACCAGAAGTCCGCGCTTGCCCTTATCCGCGCCCTGCGTCTTGCCCCTAACGGCGTGATTCGCCGCAATGTCGCCACCGACGGCTCCGTCGAGGTTTCCTCCAACATCGGTGTGGTTGCCACTTCTGACGACGAGGTCAAGATCATGCTGTCCCCGCGCTCTTCGATCACCTCGCTGCAGAACGAGTTCAAGGATCGTTTGCAGACGCTTGCCGATGTCCTGGGCTTCGACGCCAAGTTTGAGTTCGAGTATCCCGGCTGGAGCTATGCCGAGCATTCGCCGGTCCGCGACGTCTTTGTCGAGAGCTATCGCGAGCTCTTTGGCTCCGAGTTGCGCATCGAGTCCATTCACGCCGGCCTTGAGTGCGGCCTGTTCGCCGAAGCCCTGCACGGCCTGGACGCCATCGCCGTGGGCCCGACGCTCTCCGATGTCCATACCCCGGACGAGAGCATGGAGCTCGCTTCTGCCGAGCGCTTCTACGAGCTGCTCATCGACGTCCTCAAGCGCCTCGCTGCGTAAAGGTTGCGCTAGCAGCAGTCCGAGCCGCGTGCCAGCGGATTGCAAATGACATTACGAGAGGGGGTACCCGGTCTTTTGCGACAGGTGTCCCCTCTCTTCTTTTAAGAAATGGGAAATTGATTGGCGTCTAGCCCATATCCGCCCTGATGAGGTCGAGGGTTCGCTGGCAGTTTTCGCGGACGGGGCCGAGCATATGATCGCGCAGGTCCGCCATGCCGGGCAGGTCGGCGTATTCGTCCATGACCTCTTCCATGCAAATGGGTACCTCGTAGGCGAGGTCCATCATGGTCGCAAAGCAAAACTTCTCGGATAGCCCGGCATCGGTGAGCGCCGTCTCCAGCGCGGGGTCGCCCATACCGTGGTATCGGCGGATAGCACCTGGACCGATGCGCCCCACACGATTTTCGCCGCCAACGCTCATAGCAAGGCGTGCCCGACGTCGCATGCTCTCATACGCCAAGCCCGATGCGACATCGTACATTCGAGCCATCATGGCTGCGCCGTCGTTTCCAAGGAGCAGGGAATAGTTTTTCGCATGCGCATCCGGTGCGCCGATAATGGCGTTGAAGAACAGTATCTGCGTAAACAGATGCAGGTTAAGTTGATGGTGGCTCGTAGTTACGAGGAGCTCTTGAATGTCGCGTGTGGTCGGGCCGCCGTCTGCCGTGTACTTTTGGGCGGGCATCACCCCAAGTGCCTGACAGAGGTCTTCTTGATGTAGGCGCCTGATCGTTCCGTCTTCGACTTTCACGCGGTCATAGCGCTCAACAATGAGGGTAGGTTCGTCCTCAAACATACGATATTCGACGTTTGCCGTTGCGATACCGGCTCGCTGGGCGCTTTTCATGCAGACAAACTCATTGAGAGCCTCGAGTTTAAATCCGTTAACGCCATTTTTGAAAATATGCGTCGTGGGCGAGGAGCCCATGCATTCGCACCAGCGGCCGTTAATGAACGCGAGCGCGAACTTGCCCTGGTTGCCTCCAAGTGACCAACTTTCATCTAGACCCATCCACGATGCATCGCGGTCATCTCTGATCGACTTGAGGCGGAGAGCAATTTCGTGGTCGTCTATAGGGCGGTAATCGCCAGCGCGATGCAGGACGGCGTCGGCATCTTCTTCGGCATAAAACTGCACTCCGCCCGGACAGTCGAGTCCGATATGGCTGAGCAACGCAACGGGATTGTTGGGCCTAACGTCGAATTCGGCGGCAATCGCTTTTCGCTGGTCATCGCTGTCGGGTAGAAGGCCAAACAGGTACGGATTCATGACCTGTTGTCCGTATGTGCGATTCGATACGGGTATGTTGGTCGATAGGGCTGGCCCGTCATAGTCATGATCGTAGGTAAAGCTGATAAGACCGTTCTCATCTTGCGTGAGCGTTCCCGCAGGTACGCCGCAAATAATGGTCCGAAGTGATGTTCTGGCCATTGGCTATTTCCCTTCGGGCTTGGTTTGGTTAGATGCGTTTGCGGCAATCGAGACTCCGAGATTGGACATGACGAAATCGGCGAAGATCTCGTCGTAAAGTGCGGATGTAAAGGGGGCATCTGCAAGAGCCGGAATGGCGGTACTACGACTGTTGCGATGATGGGGACGTTGAGTGTGATGGCGCCTGGGAATGCTGCGAGGCAGCGGATTGGCATGCGGAGCGTCGACTGGTCGCTCATTTTTTGCTTCGCCGATATCCCCTTGAGCGGCGAGTGCCAGTCCAAGAGCATTGAAAATCGTCAGCAGCTTGTCGAGTCGAATGCCAGTGGCGTCTCCTAGCTCGAGCGATGCGAGCAGGCGCTCCGAAACACCGGCCTTTTTGGCGAGGGCGGCACGGGCGAGACCCTGAGCCTTGCGTGCCTGACGCACGTAGATGCCAGCTTGGCGCGGTGTGGTGATGGGAAGGGTATCCATGGCGATCTCCTAATGTGCAGACTTTTGCATATCAGTATGACATGCAAAAGTCTGCACGAAAAGGCATTATGCAAAACTCTGCATGAGACCTCTACATTGACGTTGAGCTTATGAGAGGCGTTTTTTATATCGCGAGAATCCCCAGATGCTCAAGCAAGATCTTAAGTCCGATGAGGATGAGCACGATGCCGCCCACGATGGTGGCAGGTTTTTCGTAGCGCGCGCCAAAGGTGTGGCCGATTGCTACGCCGGCGACGGAGAAGATAAACGTTGTGACGCCGATAAGCGATACAGCGGGAACGATGTCAACCGAGAGCGCGGCAAATGAGATGCCCACGGCTAGGGCGTCGATTGAGGTGGCGATGGCGAGGATCAGGTACTCGCCTAGGTCAATCTTTTCGGCATTCTTGCCGTCGCCTTCATCCTCGTCTTCGGTAAAGGCTTCCCACAGCATTTTGCCGCCGATGAAGGCCAAAAGGATAAAGGCGATCCAATGGTCGATGGGTCCGATGATGCCCATGAATTGACTGCCGAGCGCCCATCCGATTACGGGCATGCCGGCCTGAAAGCCGCCAAAGAACAGGCCGAGCACCACGGCGACTTTAAAGTTGATCTTCTTCATGCCGAGGCCCTTGCAGATGGAAACGGCAAAGGCGTCCATCGAAAGGCCAACGGCGAGCAACACGAGCTCTGCGAGTCCCATAGTCTGGCTCCCTCTCTGCGGGCGGGCCCGCGTGTACCTCTTGGGGGAGTAACAAAAAAGACCCGTGGCGTACGCGTTGCGCGCACAGCCACGAGTCTCGTTCATTAAGGCAAGCCAGGCCGCATCGGCCAGTGTGTTGACTTGCCGCGCCACCGGAGGCGAACCCGATCACGCGACTACTCCCTCATTTATGCGAATCCCGATGCTACCACATAAGCAGCTCATTTGGATTGGGGCTCTCAGCTGTGTTCGCTCATTCTGTAAGCATCGGATTTTGCGGGCGTCACAGAGGCAAACCGTGAGAAACTTATTGACGTTTATGGAGCGTATACGATGGGAGCGATGCCTTGGATAAGAACGAGCTGCAAAAGCGTATGGAACAGGCCATCCGCCTGACGGCACCTGGCCAGCCGATCCGCACCGCCCTCGACATGATCATTGCTGGTCACCTGGGCGCCCTTATCTGCGTCGGCGACACCGAAAACGTGCTCGCTGCCGGTAACGACGGCTTCCCGCTCAACATTTCGTTTACCTCGAACCGCCTGTTCGAGCTTTCCAAGATGGACGGCGCCATCGTCATCGATGGCGACCTCACCCAGATCCTGCGCGCCAACTTCCACCTCAATCCCGATCCCTCGCTCGCCACGAGTGAGACGGGCATGCGTCACCGCACCGCCGCCCGCATGTCGGTGCTCACGGATGCCATCGTGATCTCGGTCTCGGCCCGTCGTGCCGTCGTCAACGTGTACGTTCACGGCAAGAGCTACGAGATCCAGCCCGTCACCACCATCATGAGCTCGGTCAACCAGCTCGTCGCCACGCTCCAGACTACCCGTCAGTCGCTCGACCGCTCCCTGCTGCGCCTGACGGCCCTCGAGCTCGACGACTACGTTACGCTCGCCGACATCACCGGCATTTTCTCGAGTTTCGAGATCATGCAGCAGGCAAAGACTGAGCTTAAGGATTGCATCGTCAAGCTGGGCAACCAGGGCAAGCTCGTGCAGATGCAGCTCGAGCAGCTCGCGGGCTCCAGCATGGATACCGAATACGACCTGATGATCCGCGACTACGCAAGTGATTCTTCCGAGGCTAATGCCGAGAAGATTCGCGCCAACCTGAGCCGTATGACACCTAAGGACCTGTCCGACCCACAGCATGTGGCGGCGGTTCTGGGTTACGACGACCTGGACGAGGACTCCGTCATGACGCCGCTGGGCCTGCGCACGCTTTCGCGCGTGTCCGTCGTGCGCGACGGCGTGGCCGAGAAGATCGTCGACGAGTATGGCTCGTTGCAGGAGCTCATGGACGACATCAGCGAGGATCCGGAGCGCCTAGGCGACTTTGGCGTCAACAACCCTGCCATTCTTGCGGACTCGCTGTACCGCATGAAGGGCACCAAACAGGGGAACGCATAATGGCGCCCGTATGCGCCGTGGTCGTTGCCGGCGGCAGCGGCCAGCGCTTTGGAAATCCCGGCGGCAAGCAGCTCGTTAACGTGGCGGGCCGTCCGCTCATGAGCTGGTCTATCCGCGCGTTCGATCGGAGCGACAAGGTCGGCCACATCGTGGTGGTGTGTCCTGCCGAGCGCCGCGCCGAGATGCGCCGCCTGGCCATCGATCCGTTTGACTATGACACGCCCATCAGCTTCGCCGATGCCGGCGATACCCGTCAGGATTCCACCCGTGCCGGCATGCATGCGGTACCGACGGGTTTCGAATATGTCGCCATCCACGACGGCGCCCGTCCGCTTATCACGACCGAGGCCATCGATCATGCGATTGACGTGCTTGTGGGTGACCGCTCGCTCGACGGTGTCGTGTGCGGTCAGCCCGCGATCGATACGCTCAAGATCGTCGATGGCGACAACATCGTCGAGACGCCGCCGCGCGAGCTCTATTGGGCCGCGCAGACGCCGCAGATCTTTAGCGTCGACGCCATGAAGCGCGCCCATGCCGCGGCGATTGCCGAGGGCTTTATCGGCACGGACGATTCGTCACTGGTCGAGCGCATGGGTGGGCGCGTCCGCTGCGTCCAGAGCCCGCGCGATAACCTTAAGGTGACGGTACCCGAGGACCTGCGTCCCGTAACCGCGATTCTGCTTGGCCGCATGGCCGAGGGAGAGGACCTTCCCCATGTTCAGTAACCTGCGCATTGGCCATGGCTACGACGTTCACCGTCTGGTGGAGGGGCGTCGATGTATCATCGGCGGTGTCGACATTCCCTACGAGCGCGGCCTGCTGGGCCACTCGGATGCCGATGTGCTCGCGCACGCCTTGGCCGACGCCATTCTGGGCGCCTGCCGCGGGGGAGATATCGGCAAGCTATTCCCCGACACCGATCCCGCCTACGAGGGTGCCGATTCGATGGTGCTGCTCGCCCGCGTGATGGACTATGCGCGCGAGCTGGGCTTTGAGTTTGTTGATGCCGACTGCACCATTGCCTGTCAGCAGCCTAAGATCACCCCGCACCGCGATGCCATGCGCGCCAACCTTGCCCATGCCCTGGGCGTCGACGTGGAAAACGTGGGCGTCGCCGCCACCACGACCGAAAAGCTCGGTTGGGAAGGCCAAGGCGAGGGAATTGGCGCCTGGGCCGTCTGCCTGCTACAGAAAACCGTTAAGGAGTAACGAATGCGTATCTACAACAGCGCTACCCATAAAAAGGAAGAGTTTCAGCCCATCGAGTCCGGGAAGGTTCGCATGTACGTGTGCGGCCCCACGGTCTACGACAACATCCACATCGGCAATGCCCGCACGTTCATCAGCTTTGACGTGATTCGTCGCTGGCTCATCGCGAGCGGCTACGAGGTCACGTTCGCCCAGAACCTCACCGATGTCGATGACAAGATCATCAAACGCGCCAACGAGCAGGGCCGCACTGCCGCCGAGGTCGCGACGGAGTTCTCCGACAAGTTCATCGGCGTCATGCGCGCCGCCAACGTGCTCGATCCCGATGTGCGCCCCCGCGCCACCAAGGAGATCGGCCCCATGATCGCTATGATCAAGACGCTCATCGAGCAGGGCCACGCTTACGCAGCCGATAACGGCGACGTGTACTTTGCCGTGCGCAGCGATCCCAACTATGGTCAGGTCTCGGGCCGCAACATCGATGACCTTATGGTTGGCGCGCGCATCGAGGAGAACGAGGACAAGAACGATCCGCTCGACTTTGCCCTGTGGAAGGCCGCCAAGCCCGGCGAGCCCAGCTGGCCGAGCCCCTGGGGCGAGGGCCGTCCCGGTTGGCACACCGAGTGCGCCGCCATGGTGCACCGCTACCTGGGCACCCCGATCGACATTCATGGCGGCGGCTCCGACCTTGCCTTCCCGCATCACGAGAACGAGTGCGCCCAGGCCACCTGCGCCTGGCACCAGGGCTTCTCCAACACTTGGATGCACACGGGCATGCTGCTGGTAGACGGCGAGAAGATGTCCAAGTCGCTCGGCAACTTCTTTACGCTGGCCGAGGTCCTCGAGCAGCATTCCGCTGCCGCCCTGCGCCTGCTGATGCTGCAGACGAGCTATCGCTCGCCGCTCGACTTTTCTTGGGAGCGCTTGGAGGGTGCCGAGAACTCGCTCACGCGTATCGCCGGTACGGTCGAGAACCTGCGCTGGGCCGCGAACCATGCGACGGCCGATGCCGATGAGGCAGCATCCGAGGCGTTTGCCGCCAAGGCCGCCGAGACCCGTGCCACCTTTAAGGAGTGCATGGACGACGACTTTAACACCGCCGGTGCCATGGGTGCCGTCTTTGGCTTTGTGACCGAGTGCAACCAGTACCTGGAGCAGGCGGGCGACGCTGCCGACAAGGCCGCCGCGCTTGCCGCCGCCGATACGCTGGTCGAGCTGCTCGATACGTTTGGCGTTGAGCTCCCCGAGCCCAAGGTCGAGCTGCCGCTGGGTCTGCTGGGTGTTGCCGCCGGCCTGGTCGCCTACACGGGCGACGACGTGGACGAGGCCGCTGCCAAGATTCTCGAGGCCCGCGCCGAGGCCCGCGCTGCCAAGAACTGGGATCTGGCCGACGCCATCCGCGACCAGCTCAAGGACCTGGGCCTCACCATTGAGGATACCGCCGCCGGCACCCGTATTAAATCTCTCTAATCCCCGCGGGTTTTCCAAGCACCCGACCTTGCCGTTCAAACCGTCGCTCGCGTACTCAAGTACGCGTCGCTCCTCTTTCACGGCAATCTCGGGCACTTGGAAAACCCGTACCGACCGCTTGAGCTATTCGTCTTAAGCGGTCGCTTCTTTTGTCCTGTTTGAATATTTTTTAAAGGAGGCCGTTTTATGGCCGACAATCGCAAGCGTGCACCTCGTGGCGGCAAGCAGACTGCTTCTGGCTCGCGTCCGATTCGCCGCAGCGACCGCGCTGCCGCTCCCAAGGGCCAGCGCGAGCGCTCCCAAGCCCAGGCCGCACGTCCGCAGCGCGATCGCAACCGCGACGCTATCCAGGTTCCCAAGGGCGAGTTTATCGAAGGTCGCCGTGCTGCCGCCGAGGCGCTGCGTACCGGCTTTCCCGTCAAGTGCGCGCTCATCGCCGAGGGCGGGGAGCGCGATGCCGCCTTGTCGCGTCTGGTCGACGACCTCAACGCCGCGGGCGTCCGCATTAAGTATGTGCCCCGCGCGCAGCTCGATGCGCTGTCGAGCCATGGCGCTCACCAGGGCATTGCGCTCGAGGTGGGAAATTTCCCCTATGCCGATGTTGCCGATATTCTCGACCGCGCGGGTGACGGACCGGCGCTCGTCATCGTGCTCGACCATGTGACCGACGACGGCAACTTTGGCGCCATCGTGCGCTCTGCCGAGGTTGTGGGCGCAGCGGGCGTCATCATCGCCAACAAGCGTGCCGCCGGCGTGACCGTGGGCAGCTACAAGACCTCCGCCGGCGCCGTCATGCATCTGCCTATCGCGCAGGTGCCCAATATCGCCCGTGCGCTCGATGACCTCAAGGCCGCCGGCTTTTGGGTGGGTGGCGCTTCCGAGCATGCCGAGGGCAGCTGCTGGGATGCTCCCTTCGAGGGCCGCGTGGCGCTCGTCATGGGCTCCGAGGGCGACGGCATCTCGCGTCTGGTGCTCGAGAAATGTGACTTTTTGACCAAGCTTCCCCAGCGCGGCATGACCGAGAGTCTCAACGTGGCCCAGGCGACCACCGCGCTGTGCTTTGAGTGGCTGCGCCGCAACGCCGGCGAGCTCATGGGGGAGGAGTAGCGCATGTCCAAGAAGAACCGCGCCAAATCCAAGGCCAAGCGCTTTGGCGAAGGCTCGGCCAAGCCGATTGTTTCGGCCGCGACCTATGGCGTGGGCGGCAATGCGTTTGCGCAGGCCATCGCCGACCCGGTCTCGACGGTGCACTCCAATAAGCCCGAGCTGCTGGTGGTCGACGGCTACAACGTGATCCACTGCACGCCGCGCTACGAAAAGCTCGTCTACGGCCATTCCGATGATCCGTATTCCAGCGACGTTCACGATATGGCGCGCACGGCACTCATCAACGATGTTGCCGCGTTTGCCCAGGGCCGCTACGAGGCCGTAATCGTGTTTGACGGCGCGGGCAATATCTCCAGCGAGCGCCCCAACCTGCCGGCCCGCGGCGTGCGCATCGAGTTTTCGCCGACGGGCGTATCGGCCGACACCGTGGTGCAGAAGCTCTGCATCGAGGCGCGCGAGGAAGGCCGCGCGTGCTCCGTGGTGTCGAGCGACGGCACGATCCAGGCCGTCGTCATGGGTAAGGGCGTTACGCTCATCTCGAGCCGCATGCTGGTGGACGAGATCAAGCAGATAGATAACGATGTTCACGAGGCAGAGGAAGCTCCGCAGATCAAGATGACCCTGGGCAGCCGCCTGAGCCCCGATGCCCTGGCCAAGCTCAAGGCCCTTCGCGGGAGGTAGGGGAGTTGCGGCAGAGAGCCGTTTCCTAGATTGGTCTACCCGCTGATTTGTAATCAGTGGGTTGCGGGTTTGCAGCTGTCAAAACGAATAGGTTTATGTTTTGACGAACAGATAAAACTGTTCGTTCTGACGAACGGTTTTTGAGATGTGGTCGGTCGAAGGGCCTGTTGCGCCCCGTCCTCAATTCCTTTATCCTAAACAGGCTTCGCGCGAAAGCGCCAAGTGTGCCAGTGTGGCGCAACGGTAGCGCAACTGATTTGTAATCAGTGGGTTGCGGGTTCGATTCCTGTCACTGGCTCCATGAGAGTTTCGGGCTCTGTCTCTATATGGGACAGAGCCCGTTTCTATTTAGGTGGTGCGCCATCGGGTTAGCGCCCATCCCGTTTTTGGTTTGTCTCGTCCTCCAGTTTGTCTAAATCTGTAACACCAAGACCGATATTCGGCATCTAACTGTTACAGATTGAGATGAAACTTAGGGTGTTTTAGGAATATCTTGATCTGTAACATGTAGAAGCGGAATAGGCCTCTTGCTGTTACAGATCGAGACAAGGGCGGGCGCGGATCTGGATGTCCTGCTCGAGCGTGGATTTCTGGATACGCGAGCGAAGAAAATCTCCCGACCGGAGAACGAGCGTGGATAATTAACTTGGATAGGGAGCTAAGGTAAACACCGATTGTCTATCGACGGCTTTAGAAACAACGACCCCGATTTCATTGTGGAATCGGGGTCGTTTGTGCCTCAGGAATCCGAATGGATTAATCGAGCTCCTAAGGAACTTCTTGGGTTCTTGCTAATGGTCTGCCGAGGATGTCCCCAATACAAACAGCGGGCATCTACTCAATATAGCTGGGGTTCTTCTTGATGATCACGCGTGCAGCGATGAAGGAGACGACGATGGCGATGATGGCGACAACGCATGCCAGCACGAAGTTACCCATGGACCCATCGGGAGCGATAAAGATGAGTGCCGAAAGAAGGCCGGGGCATGCTCCCGCAACATACTCTTTCAGAACAAAGATGCCTGCAGGGAGTCCAGCGCAGAGCGCGCCGATTGCCGTGCCGACAAGCAGGCGGGGACGCTCGATGAGGCAACCGTAGAACGCGGGCTCGGTTACGCCACAGAGTGCGGTGACGGCAACCGTGGTGACCATACCCCTCTTCTCTTTGTTTCCCTTCATGGCAGTTGCCAGGGCGAGGCTCGTGCCGCCAATGCAGAGGTTCGAGATGAATCCAAAGATAATGGGTGCCCAACCGAGCTGCGCCAGGCTCGTAACTTCGATTGCGATGTAAGCCTTATCGAGACCGAGCATGACGAAATAGGGGTTAAGGGCTGCCAGGATCGGAGTAGCGATAAATGCCACGTTGTCCATAAGCCACGTGACGGCATCGCTCAGCGCGTAGCCCATCATGCTGCCGGCGGGGCCAAGGATAATAAGCTCGACGGGCACGACGATGATCATGGTGAGCAGCGGCTTCAAGAACAGTTTGGTAACGTCGGGAATGATCTTCTGAAGGCCGCGGTCGACAAAGTACATGAATACAACGCCCAGTACGATGGGCACTACCGTACTCGAATAGTCGTTCGTCGGGATGGGAATACCAAGAAAGTCGAGACCCTCGGCACCGCTAATGGACGAGCTGATCATGATCGCGCCCAGCAATGCGCCCATGATGGGCTGCATCTTCATGACGGCCGTGAGCTGATAACCAAGATAAACGGGTAAGAAGCTAAACGAAGCGCTAAAGATCGCCAACAGGACCTGGGCGGTTCCGCTATCGGTGCTCAATCCGCAATAATTGACCAGGAGATTCTTGATCGAAAGAATGAGTCCGCCAACGATGAGCGCCGGGACGATGGGCATGAATACCTGTGCAGAGACGTTCCCGAATTTCTCAATCAAGCCCATGGCGGTGTTACCGCTTTTAATGCCTTCTGCAAGGTCTTTGGCGGTTTGGGCATCGTCGGCAACCGTGCCACCGCCGACTTCGATTCCCGCGAAGTCGAGGAAGTCGTTGTAAGCCTCGGTGACGTTGGGGCCGATGATCACCTGAAGCTGGCCACCGCTGACTACTGCCCCGAGCGCCTGATCGGCCGATTTGGCGAGCTGGAGATCGATGATCGAGGTGTCTCGTGCGTCGATGCGAAGGCGCGTCGCACAATGAGTTACCGATGTAATGTTCTCTCTGCCGCCAACAGCCTTTAGGACTGTTTCGGACATTGCGTGATATTTCATCTCTTTCTCCTAACCTTCCTGCTCCTGATACTTCGAGATAAGGTCTCGGTACCAATACCAGCTCTTTTTGGGGGTGCGCTCCAGATTGTTCTCGAAGTCGATATGGACAAGTCCGTATCGTTTTTCGTAGCCGTTTATCCAGCTATACAGATCCATCGTCGACCAGAGGTAGTAGCCCTCAACGCGCGCGCCGTCGCGCTTAGCCCTCATCATGTGCTCGATGAACTGGCCCAGAAGCTCGATGCGGTCATCATCGTGGATCATTCCGTCTGCGTCTGGTTGCTCATAGGCGCCATGTCCGTTTTCCGTAATAAAGATGCGGGGCGCGTCATAGCGCTCGTGGACATCCATGATGGTTGAATACATGCAACCTGGGAGTATTTCGCGGCCCCATTTATTGCGGGGAACATTGCTGTCGCGGGCGCTTTCAAACAAGGGCGCAATGCATTTTCCTTCGACCTTTTTGCTCGAACCGCCCTTATTGTTCGCCGAAACGGCAAGCTCTCCACCGTGCCAGTCGGTTACATACTCTCGGCAATACACGTTGAGTCCAATAAAATCGACTTTACCGTCTCTGAATTCTTCTACGTCATTTGGGGATCGATAGAGCGAGACGCCAAGTTTTTCAAGGATTTCGTCCATTTCTGGCGGCAGTTGACCCTGAAGCGCTGGTGCCAGAATCATGCGATTGGCGAAAAAGTCTGCGTATCGAAATACGTCATCAGGGTGCTCGGTTGCCGGGTCGAGTTCGACAACGCCGCCATCGTGGACGGCGCCGATGATGCCGTCGTAGCCCATTTGATGATATGTTCGGACTGCGAGTGCGCTCGCGCGCATCAGGTTGTACTGAAACTGCATGTACGACTGAACGTCGAGCGATCGATTGGGGGGATAGTTGCCCAACATGTTTACGCAGTAGCTGTAGAAATGCGGCTCGTTAACGGTAGCCCAGATTTTGACGCGGTCTCCAAAGCGCTCAAAGCAAATCTTGGCGTATTTGCAGAACCACTCTGCCATGTCGTTGTTCAGCCATCCGCCTTTGCAAGCAAGCGTGAATGGTAGATCGTAATGGAACAGCGTAACGTTGGGCTCTATGCCATTTTCGAGGCAACAATCAATGACCCGATTATAAAAATCGATACCCTCTTCATTCACTTCGCCGATACCCGTGGGGATGATTCGACTCCATGAAAGAGAGAAGCGATAAGTGTTTTGTCCGCCTTCTTTCATCATGCGGATATCTTCTTCATAGCGATGGTAGAAGTCGCAAGATACATCACCGTCAACATGGTTGATGTTCTTATTGCTTGTGTGGCTAAAGAAATCCCACTCGCCAAGGCCTTTGCCGTCTTCGTTCCAGGCACCCTCGCACTGATAAGACGCCGTGGCGGAACCCCAGAGAAACGGCATGTTGTTCACGTTGTCCATGAATCCCCTTTCCATCATTCAACACGGTGGATACGTGTGGCGGAATTACGATTAAGATGACGTCAACTGATTTGAATCATAGGAGAACGACCAAAGCTGTTTGATTCAATAAATGAACCATGATTTCGAGGAGAGCGGAAAGAGGGATCACGTGAATATCAATGACTTCGATGTGCTCAATCGCATTAGCTCAATCATCAACAGCGAGTTTGGGTCAAACGATGCCGCCATCGCTCGATATCTCATCGCTCACATTAGGCGTTCGAGCGAAATCAATGTTGCCGCAATAACCCGCGATGCATTCGTGACCCGTTCCGCTGTTCGTCGTTTCTGCAATCGATTGGGCTACCAGTCTCTTAGCGATTTGAAAGAATCATTTACTCAATCAGTCTTTCCAAGCGACTTAAGCCATCGAGAGGAGGAATTTGGCTACGAGGAGTACAGGGCAGAGCTCGACGTTCGCATGATCGAGATGTTCGCTGAGGTTGAAAGCGGCGTGTCCGATATCGCTATTAAGCACCTTGCCGACGAAATTGATGGCCATAAAAACGTTGAAATCTGGTGCACCAATAATGTGAGCGCCAATCTCGTACGATTTCAGCAGGAAATGTTTTATGCGGGCAAGATAGTTCGCATAGTTGCTGGGGCTAACGTCGCGGAATTGAAAAACATGGGAGACGTTTCGCAGTCATTGATAATTCTCGTATCGGTCTCCGGGCTATTTGCGTCACAGGCACGTGAGTATCTTGATTGCCGTTCGGGCAGGAAGATTCTAATTACTGCGTTTAGCAACGATGACAAATCGAGGTCTTTTGACCGTGTATATCGTCTTGGTAATGCGGGAAACGGAATTGACCGACTCGGTGTTTATTCGAAATATGCCATGACTTATTTCTTCGACTTGCTATCGTCGTGTTACTTGAGTCGCTACCCCTGCACCAAGGGGGAGCCGCTCTATGGGTCTACTTTGGCCTGGCCCGAGTAGTTCGGCTCTATAGTTCTCCCGCCTAGAGAATGAGCGTGGATAATCTGCCACTTTGGCCTCAGAAACACGCCAAAAGCGGGAGATTATCCACGCTCGATGTCAAACGGGAGAAAATCCACGCTGAATTGTGCCGGTGAAGGCCGATCACGACCTATGTAATAAGCGCAAGGGATCCGTTATCGAGGGTCGAGACTGCAGACATACTCCATCACGCCAAAGTGTGCCCTTGGGAAATGACGCCAGCATTGCCAAATTCATCACTCCACATAATCAAACTCAGCAAAACCGCAGGTCACGGCTATATAGATACGCCCGGAACCGTGTATCTAGAGGTTTTCGTTGACAGCCCCCAAGGTTGCATCGTATTATCTTTTTCGTTCGCGGGGGCGGCGGTCCAAAAGACCAAAGAACCTGCGGATACTTGAACGATTGGGAGTTTGCCCGAGTGGTTAATGGGGACGGGCTGTAAACCCGTTGGCTCTGCCTACATAGGTTCGAATCCTATAGCTCCCACCCGTCAAGTGCCTGTATAGCTCAGTCGGTAGAGCACTTCGTTGGTAACGAAGAGGTCACCAGTTCAAGTCTGGTTGCAGGCTCCATCCGGCGGTGTAGCTCAGTTGGTTAGAGCACACGGTTCATACCCGTGGCGTCACTGGTTCGAATCCAGTCACCGCTACCATAGGTAACACGGTGGCTTCTCAATAGTATGTTGAGAGGCCACTATGGTATAAAGGCAAAGTCCCGTCCGGGGACGACCTGTTTAGAGGAGGGCTTTATGGCCAAAGAGAAGTTTGAGCGCACTAAGCCGCATGTTAACATCGGCACCATTGGTCACGTCGACCACGGCAAGACCACGCTGACCGCTGCCATCACCAAGGTTCTCTCCGAGACCGAGGGCTGCAAGGCTGACTTCACTGCGTTCGAGAACATCGACAAGGCTCCCGAGGAGCGCGAGCGCGGCATTACGATTTCCGTCTCCCACGTCGAGTACGAGACCGCTTCCCGTCACTACGCTCACGTTGACTGCCCGGGCCACGCTGACTACGTCAAGAACATGATCTCCGGTGCTGCTCAGATGGACGGCGCTATCCTGGTCATCGCCGCTACCGACGGCCCCATGGCTCAGACCCGCGAGCACATCCTGCTCGCCCGTCAGGTCGGCGTTCCCTACATCGTCGTCTTCCTGAACAAGTGCGACATGGTCGACGATGACGAGCTCATCGACCTCGTCGAGATGGAGACCCGTGAGCTCCTCTCCGAGTACGATTTCCCCGGCGACGACATCCCCGTCATCCGTGGTTCCGCTCTGGGCGCTCTCGAGGGCGACGCCAAGTGGATGGACGCTATCCGCGAGCTCATGAACGCTGTCGACGAGTACATCCCGACGCCTGCTCGTAACAACGACCTCCCGTTCCTGATGGCCGTTGAGGACGTTATGACCATCTCCGGCCGTGGTACCGTTGCTACCGGCCGTGTCGAGCGCGGTGAGCTCAAGCTCAACGAGCCCGTCGAGATCGTCGGCATCAAGGATACCCAGAACACCGTTGTTACCGGTATCGAGATGTTCCGTAAGTCCATGGACTTCTGCGAGGCTGGCGACAACGTCGGTCTGCTGCTCCGTGGCATCAAGCGTGAGGACATCGAGCGCGGCCAGGTTCTCTGCAAGCCCGGTTCGGTTACCCCGCACACCAAGTTCACCGGCGAGATCTACGTTCTGACCAAGGAGGAGGGCGGCCGTCACACCCCGTTCTTCGATGGTTATCGTCCTCAGTTCTACTTCCGTACCACCGACGTTACCGGTACGGTCAAGCTCCCCGAGGGCACCGAGATGGCTATGCCTGGTGACCACATCACCATCGAGGGCGACCTCATCCACCCGATCGCCATGGAGGAGGGCCTGCGCTTCGCTATCCGCGAGGGTGGCCACACCGTCGGTTCGGGCATCGTCTCCACGATCATTGAGTAAATTAGCTCTTTGATATAGCTGACTTAGAGAACCCGGCACTTATTTGGGTGCCGGGTTCTTTTCTGCAATGGATATTGAGCCGTTGCTGGTGTCGAGAGGATCGATAATGGTTCTGGGTACACCGTCGATTAGATCTCGTTGGCTCCATTGATGTGTTTCAAATATGAATGGATCCACCGAGAACCAATTGACTCGAGGTTTTCGTTGACAGCACTTACGTAGAGCTGATAAAGTATCAACTCGTGCCCGTACGGGGCGGAAATGAAAGGTTCAGGATAAATGCGTACTCTAGTTACTCTTGCGTGCACTGAGTGCAAGCGCCGCAACTATACGACCACCAAGAACAAGTCGAACATGCCTGATCGTATGGAGATCAAGAAGTATTGCCCCTGGTGCCGTCACCACACGCTGCACAAAGAGACTCGCTAGTCTTTAGTCATATACGCCAGTAGTTCAATTGGTAGAGCATCGGTCTCCAAAACCGAGTGTTGAGGGTTCGAGTCCTTCCTGGCGTGCCAGTCATTATTCCGTAAGCTCCCAATTGGGGGCTTACGGTTTACTCATGTATAAGCGCATTGCGCGGAGGTAACCCAAATGGCCAACAAGAAGAACAAGAAGAAGGCTCAGCAGCCGGCACCTGCCAATAACGCTGCCGCCAACTCCAAGGTTGAGGCCAAGAAGGCCGTTGCCAAGAAGAACGAGAAGGCTGCGAAGTCCAAGAAGAACGAGAAGCCTGGTTTCTTCGCCCGCACCAAGAAGTATTTCGCTTCGGTGAAGTCCGAGATGAAGCGTGTCACGTGGCCCGATAAGAAGGAGCTCGTGAACTACTCGGTCGTCGTTTGCGCTTCTCTGATCGTCGTCGGCGTCGTCATCGCTCTGCTCGATGCTGGCTTTGGCGAGGCTCTTGCTCTGTTCTCTGGATTGAGGGGCTAAACCATGTCTAAGCGTTGGTACGTCGTTCACACTTACTCTGGATACGAGAACCGCGTTAAGTCCGATCTCGAGCATCGTATCGAGACCATGGGCATGCAGGACCGTATCTTTGATATCGAGATTCCTATGGAGCGCGTCACCGAGATCAAAGAGGGTGGCAAGCGCGAGACCAAGGATTCTAAGATCTTTCCGGGTTATGTCCTGGTTCGCATGGAGATGGATGACGATGCGTGGACGTGTGTTCGCAACACGCCCGGCGTCACCGGTTTCCTAGGCGGCAACGGCAAGCCCGCTCCGCTTTCCCGCGACGAGTACAACAAGATGACTCGTCGTCCCGGTAAGGGCGATTCGCCCAAGCGCACCTCGGTTGATATTCAGGTCGGCACG
Organism: Collinsella sp. AM20-15AC; assembly: GCF_003471405.1. Taxonomy (NCBI): domain Bacteria; kingdom Bacillati; phylum Actinomycetota; class Coriobacteriia; order Coriobacteriales; family Coriobacteriaceae; genus Collinsella; species Collinsella sp. AM20-15AC. The sequence continues at coordinate 131,700 of NZ_QRJA01000002.1, read as the reverse complement.
TCCGTCCGCGTCACCGATGGCCCGCTTACCGACTTTGATGGCAAGGTCTCCGAGGTTAACACCGAGGCTGGCAAGCTCAAGGTCACGCTGATGATCTTTGGCCGCGAGACGCCGGTCGAGCTCGACTTTAACCAGGTCGCTGTCATCGCTTAAGTTTTCGTCCGTTCGCGCGAGCGTGCTTCTTCTGTGACTGCTCATCTCAGGAGTGCTTCTAACACGTGCGTGCTTACGATATAGCAAGTACTTCACACTCGTGATTCGAAAGGAATGACCATGGCTGAGAAGAAGGTTGCCAACGTCATTAAGCTCCAGATTCCTGCTGGTGCAGCTAACCCCGCTCCTCCCGTCGGCCCCGCTCTGGGCGCTGCTGGCGTGAACATCATGCAGTTCTGCCAGGCCTTTAACGCCGAGACGCAGGACAAGAAGGGCGACATCATCCCCGTTGAGATCTCTGTCTACGAGGATAAGTCCTTCTCCTTCATCACCAAGACCCCGCCGGCGGCTCACCTCATCAAGAAGGAGCTGAACCTCAAGTCTGGTTCCGCTAAGCCCCAGGCCGACAAGGTTGGTCAGCTCTCCCAGGAGCAGCTCACCAAGATCGCCGAGATCAAGATGCCGGACCTCAATGCCAACGACATTGACGCCGCCAAGAAGATCATCGCCGGTACCGCCCGTTCCATGGGCGTCACCATCGCTGAGTAGCGATTTCTTATGGTAACGACGGGTGCTCCGACCGGGGCGCCCGTTAAATGTGTGCAATAGGGCACACGATACGATGTGGGAGGGCTCACGCCCGTTTAACCACAGGAGGTAATGCACATGGCTAAGCATGGTAAGAGCTATAACGCCGCTGCCGAGAAGATCGATCGCGCCACGCTCTACACCCCCCTTCAGGCTGCCAAGCTCATTAAGGAGCTCGACACCGCCAAGTTCGACGAGACCGTCGAGGCCCACTTCCGTCTGGGCATCGATACTCGTAAGGCTGACCAGAACATCCGTGGTTCCATCTCCCTGCCCCACGGCACCGGCAAGACCGTTCGTGTTGCCGTCTTCGCCGAGGGCGAGAAGGCCCGCGAGGCTGAGGCTGCCGGCGCCGACATCATCGGTTCCGACGAGCTTGTCGCCCAGATTCAGAAGGGCGAGATCAACTTCGACGCCGCTATCGCTACGCCGAACATGATGGCCAAGGTTGGCCGCATCGGTAAGATCCTTGGTCCCCGTGGCCTCATGCCGAACCCCAAGCTCGGCACCGTGACCATGGACGTCGCCAAGATGGTCTCCGAGCTCAAGGCTGGCCGCGTTGAGTACCGCGCCGACCGCTACGGCATCTGCCACGTGCCCCTGGGCAAGAAGTCCTTCACCGAGCAGCAGCTCGTCGAGAACTACGCTGCCCTGTACACCGAGATCCTGCGCGTCAAGCCCTCTTCTGCTAAGGGCAAGTACGTCAAGTCCATCTCCGTGTCTTCCACCATGGGCCCTGGCGTCAAGGTCGATCCCGCTATCCAGCGCGACTTCCTGGCTGAGTAACTAATAGTTACTGCCTGAGCAAAGCAAGCATTGCTAAAGAAACCCGGTTCTGCCTTGTGCAGGACCGGGTTTCTTGCTATCGCGTCAAAAGCACCACAAAGGGGACGGTGTCCCCTTTGTGGTGGTTACCAGGGGGTTCTGGCGGTTGAGGACTCGATGGCCTCGTGGCGCTTGAGCTCGCGGCGCATGGTTTGCGAATTGAGCCAGGCTGCTTGCCAGCCACGGATGGGGTAGCGCGTCTCGTCGAGTTCAAACTGCGTATAGCCGCAGGCGTTGATGATCGTTGCCCCGCATGCGTGCTGACGCTCGCGCTGAAATTCGCAACCGTAGCTTTGGTGCACATGCCCGTGCACCATGTAGTCGGGATTCCAGGATTCGAGTGCCGTGTTAAAGCATTCGAATCCTCGATGCGGTAGATCATCCAGATCGCCCATACCGGCGGCGGGTGCATGGGTAAGCAGAATGTCGCACCCGCCGACCATCCTAACCTTACGCGACAGCTTACGCATGCGCTTGGACATCTCGCGTTCGGTGTACATGTTGGCGCCGTCGCGATAACGCATGGACCCGCCAAGGCCCGCAATTCGAATCCCTCGGTACGTGTACACGCTGTCTTCTACGCAGATACATCCGCCCGGTGCATGACGTGCGTAGCGGTCATCGTGATTGCCGCGCACGTAGATGAGCGGTTTGTTGATGACCGTGACCAAAAACTCAAGATAGTCCGGGTCCAGATCGCCGGCGGACAAAATCAGGTCGACGCCCTCAAAGCGTTCCTTGCGAAAGCACTCCCAAAGGCATCGTTCTTCGGTATCGGCTATGGCAAGGATTTTCATAGGACAGGGACTTTCGGCTCATCGTCGAGCTGCGGAATGGTGCCTACCACGTTGTCAGCTAGCCAATTCATCTCGACAATCTGCGTGCTCGGCAGCGGAGGGAAGCCTTCGATCTGTACCACGCCGTTCTGGCTGTGGAGCTCGCCGCCAAAGGGGTTGATGGAGCCCTCGACAATGCCGTTGCGGAGCAACTGCACGAGTTTGCGCGTCTGGTAGGGTAGGCCCGGAGCGTAACGGATGTCGATAACGCCGGAGCTCATGCCGTACCAGTAGTTGACGGCGCGCACTTGGTTGTCGTCGCTGGTCTCGTCCCACGTGCCGTGCAGAAGGCTGCGAACGATGAGCTCGTAGTAACGGCCCCAGTTCCATACGGGCATGGCGATGTCGGAAACCTTGCCATCGACCAGGCGGTGGAGTCCGTAGGCCGTAGGGTCTTCGAGCGACTTTGACATGTCAGCGCCGGTCATGACGCTCACGCCTTCGCGGCACATGGCCTCGGCGAGACCTCCAGCGGGCACATCACCCCAGGTCAGGATAATTTGCGCACGGGGGTCGAGCAGCGAGGCGCCAATCGCAAAGGCGTTGATCTCGCTGAGTGCGCCCGAGGCGAAGACCGACGCGTGGTAACCGATGCGGTGGTTGTCCGCCATGCTGGCGGCAAGGGCGCCCAGGAGAAACTTGGCTTCGTACATCTTGCCAAAGTACGAACGGACGCTTTGATGGGGAAGGCCGATAGAGCAGTTGAGGAACCGAACCCGGGGATACTCAACGGCAGCCCTGAGCGTGTATTCCATCAGGCGGTGCGAGGTCGAGAAGATGACGTTTGCTCCATGTTTGACAGCCGTTTCCACGGCGGCGTAGAACACGTCCGGATCGTGACAGTCCTCGAACGCCTCGGTGCGCACGATACCGCCAAAGTGCTCATCGAGATACTGACGCCCTTGGTCGTGCAGGCTGTCCCAGCTCGACGTCGCACAGGGGAACTCATGGATAAAGGCGATGCGCAGGGGGTTGGCCGCCGAGTAGACGGTCTTGCCCATAAAGAAGTTGAGCACACCGGAGGTGGACTTGGCGGGCGACTCCTCCTCATCGACGCTCGGCGCTTCGACAAGATCGACCTTGTCCTCGTCATTTTTGCCGGCAATGACCAGCTCGCGCCAAATCTTGCACAGGCGGTTTACGACGATATCCGTCGGCGTATCCAGCAGGCGGTCCTGGTTGTACACATTGAGGTAGACGAGCATGGCGTCGGCGGGCGTAATGTCCAGGTGGTCGCCGCCTGCGCGAAGGTAGGCGCGCTTAAAGAGCAGGAAGGTGTGGCGCAGGTAGTCGACCTTTTTCTGCGGCCATTTTTCGATAAGGTTCTGACCGAGCATCTTGGCGAGCGTCTCGTAGCTTCCCTCACGCGAGAACTCGATCTCGTATAGGGGGCAGACGCGCCAAAACGCGCAGAACTCGCCGTACAGGCGGCTTTCGACGGAATCCCATGTGCCGGGGTAGAGACGGGTGACCCTGACCGAAACCGTTGGAGCGTCCAGGAATTTGAGGACACTGACGCGTTTGTTGCCTTCCTGGACATAGAACCGATGCATAAACTCGGTGACGATGATGGGGTCGCGATAGCCCTCGGTTACCTGGATGTCGTAGAGGTTGGACCACTTGCGGGCGAACTCGGTGTTAAACGGAAGCAGGGGCATAAAGTTACACGAAAAGGCGGACTGACGGCCTTTGGTGACCGTGCCGATGACCATTTCGAGCGGAATATCCCGCAGGCCGACATTCTCTCGCTGACCTAAGGGGAGCTGAGCAACCAAACTGTCGAGGTCCGTAAGGTATGGATGCTCGCTTTGGCTAATGGCGCGTCGACGTCCTTGCTCGCCGCGCTTGCGTGCTTGACGATAGGCCTCTTCCATGATGTTGCTCCCTTAGTCGTTTAAACAACTATATAAACCATGGTACCACGAATGAAAACCACCACAAAGGCGCCTGTCCCTTTTTGGCGGGTTAGGCGATGATAGGGGCGATGGCGCGGATGCAGGCGTCGGCTGCCGTGAAAGTAGTGCTGTCGTCGCTGACGATAAAGATGATCTTTCCTTTGATGCCAAAGTCGCCGATTTCGCTAAAGAGTATGTAGGGCTCCTTGTCAAAGCCCGAGATGGGCGAGACGGCCGTTTTGGTTGCGCTCGTGAGCTCGTCTGCCAGCGCGTCAAGAGAAGCCCACTTAGACGTGTCCTTTACGGCAACGGGCACGGCCACGCGCCCAAAGGGCATCAAATGCACGAGCGTGTTCTTGGAGATGTTGGAGTTGGGCACAATGATGGTCTGCCCGCAGGCATCCTCGATGGTCGTGTGGCGCCAGGTGATGTCTTGGACCACGCCCGACACGCCGCCGACCTCGATATTGTCGCCGGGCTTGATGATGCCCATGAAGGTCACCTGCATACCGCCGATAAGGTTCGACAGCGTGTCCTGAAAGCCGAGCGAGATGGCGATGCCGCCGACGCCAAGAGCGGCGACGAGCGCGTTTGCATTAATGCCAAAACAGTTGTCGAGGATAAAGCTGCCGCCGATCATCCAGATGACGGCGCGTGTGATGTTGATGAAGATGCTCGATGCTGGGAGCGGGTTATCATCGCGGTTAAGCAGGTGGTGCAGGGTCTTGGACGCGATTTTGGCGGCAACGGCGGTGCCGATGGCCAAGATACCGGCCCAGATGATGTTGTGGACCCATCGTTGTGCAAAGAAATGAAGAATTGGCTCAAACAATTCCATGTAGGGAAACCTCCTCATGATCATCCAACCATGATACCCACCAAGAAGCCCGTCCGATCAAATTCGTACGGGCTTCTGTGCTCGATATAAGGTTTATGCGGCGGGGCTGCAAGGCCCGGCGGTGTAGCTTAGCGTCGACGCTTCCAGATAATGCCGAGAATGATGACGATGATGCCGCCGATAAGGCACGTGCCAACTACTGCCAGCGTGCGGTCTCCCGTTGCGGCGAGCTTGCCGGTCGTCTTCTTGGTGATGACCTTCGTGGTCGTCGCGTCCGTCTTAGGCGAGGGCTCAGGCGTCGGGGCCGGTGTGGGCGTGGCGTCCACGGCAGCGGAGCCAAAGCTGATGGTGCCGGCGAGTCCGGCCATCTTGCTCTCCCAGCCGTTTTGCCCAATCAGCGCCCTCAGCGCCGCCTCACACGTGCCCCACTCGGTGCGCTTGGTGGCGTGTGCGAAGGTGGGGAAGTCGGTCGTGTTGGTAATGATGTAGTTGTTGGTGGCGACGGTGTAGGTCTTGGCGGGGTCGAGCGTGCTGCCATCCTTGGTGAGCGTGGCGCTCACGATGCGTTTGCCTTCGGGCTGCGTCCAATCGATTGTCACGTTGATTCCGCCGAAGGAAAGGACGCTGCCGGAGTCGTCGCGCCACTTGTACATGTCTTGCGCCTCCTGCTCGGTGTGGCCGGCCGCTACGTAGGCTTGCTGAAGCTCGTAGCTGTGATTGCACTCGTCGCTGATCTGCAGCGAGTGCTCGAGCGCTGCGAGGAAGTCCGCACCGGTCATGGTCCAGGTCTCCACGGTGTTGCCGTAGGGCGAGATAGCGATGACGTTGCCTGCGGTCACATCGCCTGCAGCGATGCCGCCGCGGATGCCACCCGCGTTTTCGATAGCGAGGTCTGCGCCCGTCAGGTCAAGATAGGAGCCGCAGATCACATGGTCGATGGTCTGGGCCTTGGTGGTGTCGCCCTCCTTGCTGGGGCGGAAATCGGTGGTGCGCACCATTTCCCAACCATGCGTGCCTGCGGCGTCCTCGCCGTAGAAATAGTTGGTGGTGGATGTGCCGAGCACCTTGTTCGATTCGTTTTCAAAGGCCTCGTCGAGCGGCTTGATCTTGTTGCGGACGGCTTCAAGGCGGCTTTGGTAGTCGGAGCCCTTGTCGGGGTCTGCCAAAAGGTCGTTGACGTTCTTGGCGGTGTAGAGCTTCTCGTCACTGCCGTCTGCAGGGACCGTGACCGTGTCATCGTCGGTCGTCTCGGTGCCATTCGTGTCGTACTTGTACGGAATGGAAAGCAGCCCCACCTCGGCAAAGGCGCTGCCCGCTTCGACGACGCGGACCGACTTGCCGTCAGCCCCCGTCACGTTTTCGTCTAAGTTGATGTGCTCGTGGCCCGCGACCAGTGCATCGACCCCAACGAGCTTTGCAGCAAAGGTCTTGGCGTTGAGCGTGTGCGCGATACAGACGACAACGTTGCAGCCCTCTGTCTCGCGCAGTCGCTTGGCCTCGGCATTGATGGCGTTCGCGGCACTCGAGAACGACGTACCCGCGACCAGGTCCGCGCGCAGCGAGGATTCCAGCGACTCATCCATGGCACCCACGACGCCGACCTTGATTTTGTAGTCGAATGTGGAGTGATCTTCGCTATCCTCCCAGGTGCGATCGAGCGTCTTGGTGATACTCGAGCTCCATACGCCGCTCGTAGACTTCGCGTTCGCGCAGAGCATGGCGAAGGGCGTGCCGGTGGGGCTGTAGCCGGTCATGGTGCGGAGCTTGTCCGCGCCGTAGCTCCAGTCGTGGTTGCCCGGCGTGGTCGCGTCGTAGCCGTCTGCATAGAAGGTGTCCATGAGCTCGGCGATGCTCTTACCCTCGCTCATGGTGGCAAAGGACTGCCCGTGGAAGGTATCGCCCGCATCGAGCAAAAGATCGGGGGCGCTGCTTTGGGCGCTATAGAGAACCGCCAGTCCGTCAAAGCCCACAGTGCCGGTGCCCTTGCTTGCGTTGTAGCTGTACTTGTAGCTGCCGTGGATATCGTTGGTGTGCATGACGGCCACGGAGCCGTCAATAGCGGCGGGCAGGTTCCCCGCGAAAGCGAGGCTTGGGATGCCTGCGAGCGAGCCGGCAAACAACGCGGCGGCTAACGCAAGGCGGGGGAGTCTTTTCATGGCAGTTTCCTTAGTCCTTAGCCAGAAAGTCTGGTTGAATATCGGATTATCGACATAATATGCGAAAACCGTCGCAAAGGTATCTGTTCCTTTGCGGCGGTTTTGACGTTTGCGCAGATAAAACCTGCCAAAATAAACCTGTCCCTTATTGGCAGGTTTTAGCTCAGCAGCATGCGGTCGTTGGCGAGCTCGCCGCCCGAGACCTCCTCGAACTTCTGCAGCAGGTCGGCGACGGTGAGCGACTTCTTCTCGTCGCCCGCCACGTCGTAGATAACGTGGCCCTCGTGCATCATGATCAGGCGATTGCCCAGACGGATGGCGTCATTCATGTTGTGCGTGACCATGAGCGTGGTCAGGTGGTTCTCGTCGACAATCTCCTCGGTCAGATTGAGCACCTTAGAGGCGGTCTTGGGGTCGAGTGCCGCGGTGTGCTCGTCGAGCAGCAGCAAGCGCGGCTTGGTGAGCGTGGCCATGAGCAGCGTGAGTGCCTGGCGCTGGCCACCCGAAAGCAGGCCGACCTTGGCGTTGAGGCGCGTGTCCAGGCCAAGGTCCAGGCGCTTGAGCAACTCAACGTACTCGTCCTTCTCGGCCTTGGTGACGCCCCACGAAAGGCCGCGACGCTGGCCGCGACGCTTGGCGAGGGCCAAGTTCTCGGCAATCTGCATGTCGGCTGCGGTGCCGCGCATGGGATCCTGGAACACGCGGCCCAGGTACTTGGCGCGCTGCGACTCGCTCAGGCGCGAGATGTCGGTGCCGTCGAGCTCGATAACGCCCGAATCGAGCGGATATACGCCGGCAATCATGTTGAGCAGCGTGGATTTGCCGGCGCCGTTGCCGCCGATCACAGTTACAAAGTCGCCGTCGTTGAGGGTAAGGTCGACGCCGGTGAGCGCGCGCTTCTCGGTGACGGTGCCCTTGTTAAAGGTCTTCTTGACGTGCGAGAGCTTAAGCATCTGCCTCATCTCCCTTCGTGTAGGAGCTGCGGAGCTTATAGCGCTCCCAAACCACGGGAACGCACAGGGCCACGGCGACGATCACGGCGGAGAGCAGCTTCATGTCGTTGGCGTCCATGCCCAGTTGCAGCACGATGGCGCGGATGAGGAAGTACACCACGGAGCCAAAGACGGCGGAGGCCAGACGGACGGAGAACTGCGTGAGACCGCCGGGCAGCAGGCGGCCGAGCACCTCGCCGATGACGATGGCGGCAAGACCGATAACGATGGCGCCGGTACCCATGCCAATGTCGGCATACTTCTGGCTCTGGCAGATGAGCGCACCCGAAAGGCCAATGAGGGCGTTGGAGAGCACGAGGGCGATCATTTTGGTGGAGTTGGTGTTGACGCCTAGGGCGCGGATCATGTACTCGTTGTTGCCGGTGGCACGCAGCGCCGAGCCGATCTCGGTGCCAAAGAACCAGTACAGGATGGCGACGATGGCCACGGCCAGCACAATGCCTAGGATAATGGCAACAGTGGACTGCGGCAGGCCCGTCATGTTGCTGACGGATGAGAAGATAGTGCCCTTGGCAAGGATGGGCGTGTTGGACTTGCCCATGATGCGCAGGTTGATGGACCACAGACTGATCTGCGTAAGGATTCCGGCGAGGATTGCGGGAATCTCAAAGACGGTGGTCAAGATGCCCGTGACGGCGCCCGCGATGGCGCCGGCGCACATGCCGGCCAGCACGGCGAGCAAGGGGTCGACGTTATTGTTGACGATGAGTACGGCGCAGACACAGCCGCCGAGGGCAAAGCTGCCGTCGCAGGTCATATCGGGGATGTCGAGCAGGCGGAACGTGATAAACACGCCAAGCACCATAATGCCCCAGAGGACGCCCTGCGAAACGGCGCCCTGCAATGCAATGAGCATGCTTCATACCTCCTAGGATAGGGTGGACACGTGATTTTCCATAATAGCGGTACCAATGCATAAAAGAGCTGCGGACGGATGTTTTGTCTCATCCGAAACAAGCAGGGCGAACGCCGGTCTTTAGCGTTCGCCCCAAGGACTCAGATATTGAATAACGCGGCTGTGGCGCGCGTGCGGGCCCTAGACGCGTTACCGCGCATGGCGCTACTCGTCCAGAGCGGAAAGGTCGATACCCAGAGCCTCGGCCATCTCGTCGTTCTTGACGACGACCAGGTCCTTGCTCGAGAGGTGCTTGATCGGCATATCCTCGGGCTTGGCCTCGCCCTTCAGGATCTTAACGGCCATCTCGCCCGCGGCGTAGCCCAGGTCCTTATAGTTGATGGAGAGGGTGAACAGGCCGCCGGCCATGCACATACCCTCCTCGCCGGTCACGAAGGGGAGCTTATTCTCCTTGCAGATCTGGCCGACCTGCGAAGCGCCCGCGGCGATGGTGTTGTCAGTGGGGGAGTACAGCGCGTCGACCTTGCCCACGGAGGACTCGACGACGGACTGAATCTCGTTGGAGCTCGAGACGGTGAAATCGGTGTACTCGAGGCCCAGCTTGTTGAGCTCCTTCTTGGCGGCTTTGATCTGGACGTCGGAGTTGGACTCGGCGGTGCAGTAGAGCAGGCCGACCTTTTTAACGTCGGGCAGGACCTTCTGCATCATCTCGAGCTGCTCGGCGACTGGGGTGAGGTCGGAAGCGCCCGTGACGTTGGTGCCGGGCTTGTCGTTGTCCTGGACCAGGCCGGAGGCGGCGTAGTCGGTGATGGCACAGCCCACGATGGGGATATCGGCCGTGGCGCCGGCGGCAGCCTGCGCGGCGGGCGTGGCGATGGCATAAATCAGGTTGACGTTGTCGCCCACAAACTTGTCGGCAATGGACTTACACGTGGACTGGTCGTTCTGAGCGTTCTTCTGGTCGATCTTGACCTTAAGGCCGCTCTCCTTGATGGCCTTGACAAAGCCATCGTTGGCGGCGTCGAGTGCGGAGTGCTCGGTGAGCTGCAGAACGCCGATGGTGTAGTCGGAACCGGCGGCAGCAGAGCCGGAACCAGAGTTGCCGCCGCATCCGGCGAGCGGGGCGAGCGCGAGCAGGCCGGCGGAGACCAGAAGGCTCCTGCGGCTGATGGTGATGTCCTTCATATCATTACCCCCAGTATAAAAATGGCTGGAAACACTGCACTGGGACAAAGTGCAAGTGGGACTATAGTAGCGCTGATGTCCATTTTTACAACAGCCTGGCGGGTTTTTTAATACAGAATCGGATGGGCGGTACGGGTAGTCGAATGGGCGGCGGAGGGTCTTATGCGGCGGAGGCGGCGTCGTCCTCGTCCAGGGCGGCGAAGAGCTTCTTGCCGTCGAGGAGACGTGTGGTGACGTTTCTCATGCGGCCGATCTCAACGGTACGCAACGTGTCATCGGCGCCTCGCGCGTCATAGACCGTTCCCAGCAAATACGAGATGCCGTCTCGTTGCTTGATGGCAAAGGGCCGGAGTGTCATCCGTGCCACTTCGACCTCTCCGCGTGCCGTGACACTCGAAATATCAAAACTCACCGTGGTTCCGTGGTCGATGGCCTGCTCGATGAGCTCGCAGGCATCGATGCGCTTGACGGGCGTGCGTGTGGCCTTGGTGGATTTGCCGCCTGCGCTTGGAGCAGGCTCGGGTGCATCGAGGTAGCCGCGAACGTCGGCACTCGCCATGGCGACCAGGTGCTGCGCCATGCTTTTTCGAATGGCGATGGGCGTAGAGCGGTTGCGCATGACCATGCCGTGGAGTCGGATGATTTCTTCGTCGGTGAGCGGACGGGTCAAGAGCCGATACCCCACGCCGCGCTTGTACTCAATTTCGTATCCAGCATGGCGAAGTGCGGAGATGGCGGTGTAGATGCTGCGCCGCGCCGCCGAGATGGGCATGCGGGCGGGGTCGTCGGGATGGGCGAGGCGCCGGATCAACTCATCGGAAAGCATGGCCTTGTCCTCACCGGTGTTTTCGCTCAATAGTTGCAGGATGCGAACGGCGCGATAGGCTGCCATCGAGGCGGCGCCCCTCGTCGTGGTCTCGTAAGTTTCAACAGCGGTTTCGGTCATGGCGCCCACGTCCTTTCCGTTTTGGGTGGCGACGGTATGGAGCCTAGGACGAGGGGCTTTCCCAGGGGCGCAGGACGCCCTGGGCGGTCGGTAGCCGTCGGCAAGCGGCGGGTCGAGTTTTCAACAGCCCTGCCCAACTGACCAAAAACTTGCCAAAAGCTTGACGGATGCTGTTGAAAAAAGCGCCCCTCGGCTTGCCGAGAGGCGCTGGCGTGATGCGCTGGAACGCGTTTGGTGGCGCTGTGGCGATTAGAAGTCGGCGTTGCCCACGGTGCGCGGGTGCGGCAGGACGTCGCGGATGTTGCCCACACCGGTCAGATACATGACCAAGCGCTCGAAGCCCAGACCGTAGCCGGCGTGCTTGCAGGAACCGTAGCGGCGCAGGTCAAGGTAGTACTTGTACTGCTCGGGATTCATGCCCAGGTCCTTGATGCGGGCTTCGAGCAGATCCAGGCGCTCCTCGCGCTGGGAGCCGCCGATAATCTCGCCGATACCGGGAACCAGGCAGTCGGCGGCGGCGACGGTCTTGCCGTCCTCGTTCATGCGCATGTAGAACGCCTTGATCTCGGCCGGATAGTCGGTCACAAAAGTCGGTCGCTTAAAGTGCTCCTCGGTCAGGAAGCGCTCGTGCTCGGTCTGCAGGTCGATGCCCCAGCTCACGGGATAGTCAAACTTGTGACCGGCGGCGACGGCCTGCTCCAGGATTTCGATGGCCTCGGTATAGGTGACGCGGGCAAAGTCGGAGTTTGCCACGTGGTCCAGGCGCTCGAGCAGACCCTTGTCCACAAACTTGTTGAGCATATTGAGCTCGTCGGGGCAGGTTGCCATGACGTCCTTAAGGACGTACTTGAGCATGGCCTCGGCGTTATCCATGTAGTCGTTAAGGTCGGCAAAGGCCATCTCGGGCTCGATCATCCAAAACTCGGCGGCGTGGCGCGTGGTGTTGGAGTTTTCGGCGCGGAAGGTGGGGCCAAAGGTGTACACGTCGCCAAAGGCCATGGCAAAGTTCTCGGCATTGAGCTGGCCGGACACGGTGAGGCTCGCGTGCTTGCCAAAGAAGTCTTGGCTCCAGTCGACCTCGCCGGACTCGGTGAGGGGCGGATTTTTGGGGTCGAGCGTGGTCACGCGGAACATCTCGCCGGCGCCCTCGCAATCACTCGTGGTGATGATAGGGGTGTTGACGTAGACAAAGCCCTGCTCCTGGAAGAAGCGGTGGATGGCGGCAGCCGCGACAGAACGGATGCGGAACACGGCACGGAACAGGTTGGTGCGCGGGCGCAGGTGCTGCTGGGTGCGCAGGAACTCGACGGTTGCGCGCTTCTTCTGCAGCGGGTAATCCGGGGCGCTGACGCCCTCGACCTCGATGGAGGTGGCAGAAAGCTCGAAAGGCTGGGGTGCATCGGGGGTCAGCTTGACGGTGCCGGTGCAAATGAGTGCGGCCGAGACGTTTTGATGGGCGATCTCGTCGTAGTTGTCGAGCGCCTCGCGGTTCATGACGACCTGCAGGTCGCGGAAGCAGCTGCCGTCGTTGAGCGTAACAAAGCCAAAGTTCTTCATGTCGCGGACGGACTTGACCCAGCCGGCAACGGTGACGGTCTGGCCGCCGAGCGACTCGGCATCGACATAGAGCTGCGCGATTTTGGTGCGGTTCACGTATCCTCCCATAACGGTTGAATGATAGTTATCCATACAGTTCGATATTCTAGCAGCTCGGCTCATTTGGGCTATACAGATAAGGCATTGGCGGGATGGTTTTTCAAACGAAAAGCGCCCGCGGCCAAATGGTCGCGGGCGCTTGACGAGGTGCCTTTTGGTTGTGTGGCGCGGGGCCTAGCTACTTGGTCTTGGCAACCAGCAGCGGGTCGCCAAGCTTGACGAGCGGGTTGCCGCCGATAAGCGTTCCAGACTCGCCGACATGGTCGATGCTCTTAAGACGATCGAGCTCGGAGACGATGACGGTCACGATGTCCTCGTGGCCGGCGGCCTTGATGGCCTCGCGATCGAAGCTGATGAGCGGCTGGCCGGCCTTGACCACATCGCCCATCTCGACAAAGCGGGCAAAACCCTTGCCGTTCATTTCCACGGTGCCCAGGCCAACATGGATGAATACGCGCAGACCGTCCTCGGTAATCATGCCGATGGAGTGGTTGGTGACAGTGGTGGCGCCGATGCGGCCGTTGGCGGGCGCATAGATGGTGCCGGTAATGGGCTCGATGCCATAGCCCTGGCCAAGCATGCCCGAGGCGATCGTCTCGTCGGGAACCTCGTCCAGGCTGACGAGCACGCCGTTGACGGGGGCATAGATGACGCCTTCGCGGGTGGCGAAGCTTGCTGCGGGCGGAACGGACGCCTCGCCGGTCGAGGTGAAGGTGGACTTAAGCGAATCGAGCAGACCCATAGTTGCCTCCAACGTATTAAGCGCGCATATGGCACGCGTGTAATGAAGCCGGAAACGTTTCGTATGTGTTTCCCGGCACGGTCAGCGCTCCTATTTTACGCTGTGAAACGATAGCGCTGAGCTGGGATTATGTGATATATCAGTTGAAGGTGAACTTATTGCGGGAGTGTTTCTGCGCCCTGGGCCCAACTGGGGTACGCTTGAGAGCGGAAAAATAGTGCGCACGAATTGCGCGAAGGGAGCACATATGATTGTCGAGAACCATGCACTGTGGGGCGAGGAGCCGACCGAGGAATATCCGGCGACGTTTACGTATTTGGGTGCCGAGCCGCTGCCCGACAAGCCCAATGGCCGCCGCCCCGCGGTGATCATCTGCGGCGGAGGCGGGTTTACGCATATCGCTCCGCACGAGCAGGACCCGGTGGCGTTTGCGTTTTTGGACCGCGGCTACCAGGCCTTTGTGCTCAACTATGTGACGAGCGCCACGGGCGACGTGAGCTTTCCGCACCCGCAGGCGGACCTCGCCAAGATGGTCGCTACCGTGCGCGCCAACGCCGACGAGTGGCATGTCGATCCCAAGCGCGTGTGCATCGTGGGTTTCTCGGCGGGCGGCATGATCTGCGCCTCGTTGGCAACGCAGTGGAAGACCGGACCCTTCGCGGGCCTTGCCGGGGCTCGTCCGGAGGATATTCGTCCCGACGCCGTGGTGCTGGGCTATCCGTTGCTCGACCTTGCCTATGTGCGCGATATGCAGACGCGCGACCCGCGCATCGACCTGCGCGTGCCCAAGACGGGTGGCAAGACAGGGCGCGATTTGCTCAACGACTATCTGTCGATGGTGACGGGCGGCGAGGCGACCGATGAGCACCTGACCGACATTTGCCCTACCACGCACGTTTCGCGCCAGATGCCCCCGACCTTTGTGTGGGGCGTTTCGGACGATAAGACGGCGCCGGTCGCGCAGGTCTACCCGTTTGCGCAGCGCATGGCCGAGGAGGGTGTTGCATGCGAGACGCACGTCTTTGACCAGGGTGGCCACGGCCTTTCGCTCGGTAACGCCAATACCGCGGTCGACAACGAGGACAAGCAGGTGGCGGTCCGTCCTTGGATTCGCCTAGCCTTCCGTTTCCTGGAGCGCCACGGTTTCTAGACCGCGCAGCACGAGAGTGGATAATCTCCCATTTTTTGGTCTGCTTTTCGACAAAAAAGGGGGATTATCCACTCTCGTGAGATGGGCGTCTGATGGCTTTCCTTGTTGTATTTCTACCAGACGGTGAACTGGGCGTTTTCCGTGTTCCAATGGACATCGCGAACGTAGTCGCGCACGCCCGTCGCATCTCGTGCTTCGAACAACTCAAGAATATGAGCATGTTCGTTGTTGGCTTTATTGAGCAGCTTACACGCCGTCTCCTGGTCAACAGTCTCGTAATCGCGCTTGATAAAGCAACGCTCGAGCTGCGAGATCATATCGCGCAGACGGTCGTTGCCACAGCGGTTGAAGTACGTAAGGTGAAAGTCTCGCTGAATGTCGTCATACTTACGGATGAGACCGCCTTGGATCGCGAGGTCCATGGAGCCGACGAGAAATTTCAGCTGCGTAATATCGTCGTCAGTTAGATTCGGACAGGCGAGATATGCGGCCTGCCCGTCGAGCGGCCCCATAATCTCAAAGACTTCAACGGCGTTTTGCTGATCGAACCCACGGACGCGGAATCCGCGGCGGGGGAGATTGTCCAGGTAGCCATCGCTTGCCAGCTGGATGAGCGCCTCGCGGACCGGCGTGCGCGACACGCCCATGGCATCGCAGATCGCTTGCTCGCTCAGCCGGTCGCCGGCGGACAACTCGCCGGCGTCAATACGGCTCGAAATATAGTCGTATACGTGGTCCTTCAGGGGCCTTCTGAGCGTTTCCATGAGCTTGTGTTCCTTAACGGTATATTTCTAAAATTAAATACGTTTCGCTTGAATAGCTCAGTCGAATTATAGAACGACCAGCTAAATCGTGCTACTTTGCGCCGATAAGCAGGAATACGCTTACCGAGGATTATCTACCGTTCGGGATTGTATACAATATACAAAACAGCAAAGACACCCTAAGATAAAGCCATCGGAAGGAAGGCGGACGCAAGGAAGTCCGCTCAGTACTATGAGATCCAAGGAGGATCATCATGACCAAGTTCAGCCACGTCATCATCCGTCGTCCCGGCAAGTCCCTGAGCAATGGCATCACGAGCGCTCCCGAGCTTGGCCAGCCCATCTACGAGCGCGCTATCGAGGAGCATTACGATTACGAGCACGCACTCGAGCAGTGCGGCGTTGACGTGTCGGTGCTGCCGGCACTCGAGCAGTATCCCGACAGCTGCTTCGTCGAAGATCCGGCCGTTATCACTCGCTGCGGCGCCATCATTACCAACCCCGGCGCCGATAGCCGCAACGGCGAGAAGGACGAGATTGAGCCGGCCGTCCGTCGCTTCTTTGACGACGAGCATGTCAAGCACATCGTTTCTCCGGGCACGCTTGACGGCGGCGACGTCATGATGGTCGGTGACCATTTCTACGTCGGTCGCTCCGCTCGTACCAACGAAGAGGGCATTCGCCAGTTCTGCGAGATTCTCGAGGGCTGGGGCCTCGAGGGTTCTGAGGTTCCGCTGGAGGAGGTCCTGCACCTCAAGACGGGCGTCAACTACATCGAGGACAACAACATGCTCGTCTCTGGTGAGTTCATCGATAAGCCCGACTTTGCCCAGTACAACAAGATCGTCGTGCCCGAGGACGAGGCGTACGGCGCAAACTGCATCTGGGTCAACGGTACGGTCATCGTTGCCGAGGGCTATCCGACTGTGCTCAAGGCCGTGCAGGATCTGGGCTACAAGACACTCGTCGTTGACACCTCCGAGTATCGCAAGGTCGACGGCGGCCTTTCTTGCCTGTCGCTGCGCTTCTAACGCGATAGCTGTAACAGTCTGATGATCGCTTGACCGATGGCCCGGCACCCGATTCGGGACGTCCGGGCCATCTTTCGTTCGATCACATGATGAAGGGGGTGCACATACAATGGCCTCTAAAGCTCAAAATGAAGAGATTATCGACCCTAATGGCCTCGATCTCTTTCGTCTGACCATGATGGTTATTACCGCCAGTATTTGTGGCGGCATCTTTTCGCTTGCCGGCGATATGGCAGCAGGCGGGGCAAATACCGGTGCGGTTATCGTCTCGTGGGGAATTTGCTTTATTGGCGTCTTTGCGCTGATGATGGTGTTCAACGGTTTGTCTCAGGCCCGTCCCGACCTGACCGGCGGCATCTATGCATACGCTGCGGCCGGTTTTGGCGATTACATTGGATTCAACTCCGCTTGGGGCTACTGGATCAGCGCATGTCTTTCCAACGTGAGCTTTGCGCTCTTGCTGTTTAGCGCGCTGGGCTATTTCTTCCCCGCGTTTGGCGCGGGTAACAACCTGCTTTCTATCGTCTGCGCCAGCGTGTTTTTGTGGTTCCTTACCGCCCTTGTGCTTCGTGGCGTTAAGGAGGCTGCGGGCATTAACACAATCGTCACGTTGGCGAAGCTGGTGCCGTTGGGGCTCTTTGTGCTGAGTATCGTGCTCCTGGGTAAGTTCAACGTCGATATCTTTATGGACAACTTCTGGGGAGAGCCGGCTGGTCCTGGCTTTGGCGAGCAGGTTGTCTCGACCATGATTGCCCTTGTCTGGGTCTTCACGGGCATCGAGGGCGCTGTCGTTATCTCGGGCCGTGCTAAGTACGTGCGTGACGTCGGCCGCTCGACGGCGCTCGGATTTGCGGCTGTATTCACGCTGTATCTGATCATCTCGATGCTGTCGCTCGGCATTATGCCGCGCGAGGAGATGGCATGGCTTGCAACGCCCTCCATGGCGGGAATTCTCGAGTGCGCAATCGGTCCGGTTGGTGCTGCCATCGTAAACCTTGGCGTTATCCTTTCGCTGGTCGGCGCGCTGCTGGGCTATGTCATCATTGCGTCCGAGACGCCGTTCGAGGCGGCGCGCCAGGGATCCTTCCCTCTGGCGTTTGCCAAGACGAACAAGCACGACGCCCCGGTGGTAACGGTTCTCGTGAGCTCCGGCATTACGCAGCTCTTCTTGATCGTGTCGTATGTGGCGGCGAGCACCTACCAGTTCTTCTATAGCTGCGCAGTCAACACGATTCTGGTTCCGTATGTCTGCTCGGCTGCCTATTACATGGTGATTGGTTGGAAGAAGGAGCATCTGGACGGACCGCATGCGCCAAGCGTCGGCAAGGCGCGATTCTTCGGCACGCTCGGCTTCATTTACACATTGTTCCTTGTGTGGTCGACGGGCCTCCAGGGCGTCATGATCACGACGATCCTTTTTGCTCCGGCCATTCCCGTTTATATGCTGGGCGAGCGAGGTCGCGGTAAGCCGGTACTTCCGCACCTGCACGACAAGCTGATCGCAGCGGTGGTCATTGTCGTGGCGGTCATCTCGCTGTATCTGCACTTTGCCGGCATTGCGCCGATAGTCTAAGACTGCGGCAAGCTTCATCGCTTGGTAAGCCGACGGAGGCGTCGCGTGCCGGTGCCGTTCGGTAATCCTTAACTGACGTGGGCCTCTGTAACGTGCCTTTGTGAGCGCCCACCAAGCCTGCGCAGGTGACATTTGTTGCCAGCGCGGGCTTTTGCAGTTGCGGTGGAATAGTTCCTGTTTTACTGGTTAAAGCATCAAGCGGGAACTATTCCACCGCAACTTGTTTTGATTCGCTGGGGGACGGAGGAAGCGACGATCCGGAATCCACCTGCACGGTCGTCGCTCCGCATCCCGTCCGTTGGCGCAAATGGTGCCAAATGTAACCTGTCCCCCTTGCACGCTTGTCCCCCTTGCACCAATCTGTTGATTGAACGTCGTTGCGTGTTCACGGTTTCTGGGCAAGCCGTCTCGCAGCAAAGGAGACTAGATGGCCATTTCAAAAAGTCTGCTTAGAGGAGGAGCCATGCTTGAGGGTACGTATGTGGTTTCGGCCCAGACGCCGGTGGGGAGTAGACGCGGCGAGGTGACGTTTTCGCATGGGGTGAACGGCGCGTTCAGGGCAGTGCTAAACGTCAGGGGTCTCAATATCGCTCTCTCGGGTGCCCGCGCTGAGTGCGATTTCTTTGAGCTCTCGGGTACTATCTCCCACGTCTTGATGGGCAAGGTGCCCTTTACATGCACGGGGTCGGTCGAGGGTGATCGACTCACCGCTACCGCGCGGTCGGGTTCCGTTTCGATCTCGCTGAGCGGTATGCGCAAAGAGCTTTCGGGGCGCACGGCATAAAGTTTGCGCAGGTAAACATCGGTATTTGACTTTATAAAATAGTTCAGAGCGCTATCATTTGGCGTTACGAGTTGGTTAGCCCCGGTAAACGGTTAGCCGCGTCTAACGAAAGGATGAGCGCGTGAAGCTCGATACGCTCGAGATTGGAAAGGACGCCGTTGTCGCATCGGTGGCATCGGACGATCAGGCACTCCGACAGCATATTTTGGACATGGGCCTAACACCGGGCACCGAAGTCACCATGATGAAGTACGCCCCTATGGGCGATCCACTCGAGATTCGCCTGCGTGGCTACGAGTTGACGCTGCGCAAGGACGATGCCGCTCGCATCGAGCTCGTGGGTATCCACGACACCGATACGGGTCCGCGCGCTAACGCCGCAATCGGCACGACGGAGCACCCGGCACTGGGCGAGGGCACGTATTCGCCCCGCGCGGCCAAGACGGCCGTGCCCGAGGGTGCGCCGCTGCATTTCGCCCTCGCCGGCAACCAAAACTGCGGCAAGACCACGCTGTTCAACCAGCTGACGGGCTCCAACCAGCATGTCGGTAACTTTCCTGGCGTGACGGTCGACCGCAAAGATGGCGCCATCCGCAACCACCCCGAGGCAAGCGTTACCGACCTGCCCGGCATTTACTCTCTGTCGCCGTACACGGGCGAGGAGATCGTAAGCCGCCAGTTTATCCTGGATGAGCACCCCGACGCCATCATCGATATCATCGACGCCACCAACATCGAGCGTAACCTGTACCTGACGCTGCAGCTTATGGAGCTCGATCGCCCTATGGTTATCGCGCTCAACATGATGGACGAGGTGACGGCCAACGGCGGCGCCGTGGACGTCAACCTGCTCGAGAGCCTGTTGGGCGTGCCCGTTGTCCCCATTAGCGCTGCCCGCAACGAGGGTATCGGCGAGCTGGTGGAACATGCTCTGCACGTGGCGCGGTTCCGCGAGCGCCCCGGTCGCCTGGACTTCTGCGCGCCCGATGGTCCAGACGGCGGCGCGCTGCATCGCTGCATTCACGGCATCGCCAACCTTATCGAGGACCATGCCGCGACGGCCCACATCCCGGTGCGCTTTGCGGCGACCAAGTTGGTTGAGAGCGATGAGCTGGTGACCGAGGCACTTCATCTGGACCGTAACGAGCTCGACGCCATCGAGCACATCATTACCCAGATGGAGGGCGAAGCCGGCACCGACCGCCTGTCCGCACTGGCCGACATGCGCTTTACCTTTATCGGCGACATGTGCGGGCGTTGTGTTGTCAAGCCGCACGAGAGCCGCGAGCACGTGCGCTCCGTCAAGATCGACCGCATCCTGACGGGTCGCTACACGGCCATTCCGGCGTTCCTGGTGATCATGGGCCTCGTATTTTGGCTGACGTTTGGCGTGATCGGCGCGGCGTTGCAGGGCCTCATGGAGGACGGCATCGCTGCCGTCATCGCATCGGCTGATGCGGGTCTCAAGGCGTTCGGCACCAATGACGTAGTGCGCTCGCTAGCTGTCGACGGCGTGCTCACGGGCGTGGGCAGCGTGTTGACCTTTCTGCCGATCATCGTCGTACTTTTCTTGTTCCTCTCCATTCTGGAAGACTCGGGCTACATGGCGCGCGTGGCCTTTGTCATGGATAAGGTATTGCGCCGCTTTGGTCTGTCGGGCCGCAGCTTTGTGCCCATGCTCGTCGGTTTTGGCTGTACCGTGCCGGCCATCATGTCGACCCGCACACTCCCGTCCGAGCACGACCGCAAGATGACCGTTATGCTCACACCGTTCATGAGCTGTTCGGCCAAGCTGCCGGTCTACGGCCTTCTGTGCGGGGCGTTTTTCCCGCAGGCGACGGTTCCCGCCATGGTCTCGCTCTATCTGATCGGCATTGTGGTCGGCTGCATCGCGGCTCTGGTGCTCAACCGCACGGCATTTAAGGGCGACCCCGTGCCGTTTATCATGGAGCTCCCCAACTATCGCTTGCCGAGCGTTAAGACGACGGTGATGCTGGCATGGGATAAGGCCAAGGACTTCATCACCAAGGCCTTTACCATTATCTTTGCCGCTACGGTGGTCATCTGGTTCCTCCAGACGTTCGACATCCGCTTTAATGTGGTCGCCGATCAGTCGCAAAGTCTGCTTGCGGGCCTTGGTAGCATCATCGCGCCGGTGCTGGCGCCGCTCGGCTTTGGCGACTGGCGTGCATCGACGGCGCTCGTCACCGGACTTATCGCCAAGGAGAGTGTCATCTCGACCCTCACGGTGCTTTTGGGTGCAACGTCGCCCGCGGCACTGTCGACCATGTTTTCGCCGTTTACCGCTTACGTGTTCCTGGTCTTTACGCTGCTGTACCCGCCCTGCGTAGCGGCAATCGGCGCCGTTAAGAGCGAGCTGGGCGCGCGCTATGCCGTTGCCGTGTTCGCGTTTCAGGTGACGGTCGCCTGGATCGTGGCGTTTGTCGTGCATTCGGCGGGCATATTGCTGGGGTTGGCTTAGCTATTTATTGACGGCGCAACCCCTGTGTATTGAGTTGATTGCGGCCCCGCATCTGTTGCTGACGGATGCGGGGCCGTTGCTATATAATCGCCCACCGCTCAAGACAATCGGAGAGGTTTCCTACATGACTCAGACAAGGCAAGATGGCATCTCACTCAAGCAGTGGCTCCCGCTTATCGGGCTCGCCTGCTGCGCGTTCGTATTCAACACGTCGGAGTTCATGCCCATTGGCCTGTTGACCGACATTGCCGCGTCGTTCTCGCTTACCGAGTCCCAAGCCGGCATCATGATCTCGGTCTATGCTTGGGGCGTCATGCTGCTGTCGTTGCCGCTTATGGTGTTCGCTTCGCGCTTTGAGTTCAAGCGCATGCTGCTCGGCGTGCTCGCCGTGTTTTCTCTGGGTCAGTTCCTGTCCGCTGTGGCACCGACATATCCCATCCTGGTCTGTGCGCGCCTGGTGGTCGCTTGCGCACATGCCGTGTTCTGGTCGGTCGCCTCTATCATGGCCTCGCGCCTGGTCGACGCCCGCCACGGGGCGCTCGCCATCAGCATGATCGCCACGGGCTCGTCCATCGCGCAGATCTTTGGCCTGCCGATCGGCCGCGCCATCGGCCTGGCCGTGGGCTGGCGCATGACGTTTGCCGTGGTCGGGGCCCTCTCGGCTGTCGCGGTTGTCTACCAGGCTGCGGTGTTCCCGGCTATGCCGGTGGGTGAGCGCTTTACACTCAAACAACTTCCCGAGCTGCTCAAGAACCCGTTCCTCATCGCGCTTTATGCGGTCACGGTCTTTATGGCGACCGGCTATTATGCGGGTTACAGCTATATCGAGCCGTTCCTGGCACAGGTCGCGCACGTCGACGCGGGCGCCATCACTATGACGCTGACGGCGTTCGGCTGCTCTGGTCTGCTCGGAAGCTGGCTGTTTGGCCGCCTGTTCGATGGGCACCGGTTCCCGTTTCTCGCGATTACGCTCTCCGGCGTCCCGGTGGCTCTGCTGCTCATGGGTCCGGTTGCACCGTCGCTCGTCGCCGTTCTCGCTGTTTGCGCGCTATGGGGCTGCTGCTCCACGGCCTTTAACGTGGCGTTTCAGGCCGAGCTCATCAAGTACACGCCGGCAGACTCGTCGGCCGTCGCCATGTCGATCTTCTCGGGCCTGTTCAATCTGGGTATCGGCACGGGCACCGCAATCGGTGGCGCCGTGGTTTCGGGTCCCGGTATCGCTTGGATTGGCTTCGCGGGCGGGGCGATTACCGTCGTGGGCGTCATCCTCGCCATCACGGTAATGTTTCCGGCCATACGCCGCATGTGACAAAGGGACAGTCCCTTTGTCACATGCGGGCTTTTTTAGCTGCCCCATGTCCTGAATTGAGCTGCTTGCCACGAAATGGGCCTATCTACTAGTTTTTAGTGTTTACCCTCGACCACGTTGGGAAGTACGAAATTAAAACTGCAGGTAGAAAGCTTGTCGGTTTTACAAAAACGCGGGCGTGGTCGACCCGTGCGGGTCAAACGTAGTAGATGGGCCGCTTTCGTGGCGCGGCATAATCGAATGTGACAAAGGGACAGTCCCTTTGTCACATTCGGCATACAATGGGTGGCGTTGCGTGAAAGATTGTCGGGAGGTTGCTATGTGGGCATACGAGACGACGTTCTATCAAATCTATCCGCTGGGCTTTTGCGGAGCTCCGCGCGAAAACGCCGCGCCCGTTGCCGATGATGAACTCGCCCAGGCTGCCAACGCCGCGCCCAACCCTGATGCGCCCATCATGAAAATCGCCCAATGGGCCGACTACCTGCAAGAACTCGGTATTGGCGCTGCGCTCATTAACCCGCCGCTCGAATCCGACAGCCATGGCTACGACACGCGCAGTCTGCGCCATATCGATCGTCGCCTGGGCGGGGATGCCGACTTTGCCGCCGTGTGCGAGACGTTGCATGCCCACGGCATCCGCGTGGTGCTCGATGCGGTCTTCAACCATGTGGGCCGTGGCTTTTGGGCCTTCCGCGATGTGCAGGAGCGCAAGTGGGACTCGCCCTACAAGGACTGGTTCCACATTAGCTTTGACGGCGACTCCTGCTATGGCGACGGCTTTTGGTACGAGGGCTGGGAAGGCCATTTTGAGCTCGTGAAGCTCAACCTGCAAAATCCCGCCGTGGTCGACTACCTGCTCGAGTCCGTGCGCCGTTGGGCCGACGTATTTGGCGTCAACGGCCTGCGCCTGGACGTTGCCTATATGCTCGACCGCGACTTTATGCGCCGCCTACACTCCTTTACCCGTGAGCTCAAGCCCGACTTTGTGCTGATCGGCGAGACGCTCCACGGCGACTACAATCAGATCGTCAACGACGAGATGCTCGACTCCTGCACCAACTATGAGTGCTACAAGGGCCTGTACTCCAGCTTTAACTCGGTCAATATGTTCGAGATCGCACATTCGCTGCACCGTCAGTTTGGCGGCGACCCCTGGTGCATCTACCGCGGCAAGCACCTGCTGTCGTTTGCCGACAACCACGACGTGCCGCGCCTGGCGAGCATCCTCACCGACAAGTCCTGTCTGCGCCCCGCCTATGGCATGCTCTTTGGCATGCCGGGCATTCCGTGTGTCTACTATGGCAGCGAGTGGGGGATTGCCGGCGAAAAGGACGGCCCCGATGGCGACTGGGCGCTGCGCCCTGCGCTCGATGAGCCTGCGCCCAACGAGCTGACGGCGTTCATTACGCAGCTCACGCACCTGCGCTCGACAGACGATGCGGCGGCACGCGCTCTCAACTACGGTGCGTACCGCAACGTGGTGATTCAGAACAAGCAGCTGCTGTTCGAGCGCGCCTGTGACGATGCGACGGTGCTCGTGGCGGTCAATGCCGTGAACGAGCCCTATACCTTTGGAGCCGGCGAACTCAACGGCTCCTTCGTTGACCTGCTTGCCGACGATGCGCCCACGGTCGAGCTGCCGGGCTCCCTTGAGCTTGCGCCCTACGAGGTGCGCTATCTGTTGAGGGCCTAGGCCATGCCTGTGTCTGACGAGGGCTATCAACATATTGAGCATGGGTTTGAGCCCGTGTTCGACCAACACTCGCGCGTTTTGGTGCTCGGGTCGTTTCCCTCGGTGCTTTCGCGCGCCAATGCCTTTTATTACGGCAACCCTCAGAATCGCTTTTGGCGCGTGATGGCCGCGTGCCTCGGTGTGCCCGTGCCGCCCAACGAGGGCGATCCTTTGGCGGATGGCGAGCCCGCGAAGCTCGACGCCTCGATTGCCGCCAAGCGATCCATGCTGCTGAACGGTGGCGTAGCCCTGTGGGATGTGATCGAGAGTTGTGACATCAAGGGCTCGAGTGACGCCAGCATCAAAAACGTTGTGCCGGCTCGCGTTGAGCTTATCACGAGCAACGCGTCCATTGAGCAAGTGATATGCAACGGCGGTACGGCGGGGCACCTCTACAAGCGCTATCTGCAGGAGCGGACGTGCCTGCCCGCTGTCGTATTGCCGTCAACAAGTCCCGCTAACGCGGCATGGCGCCTGGAGCGCCTTGTTGAGCGCTGGCGCGAGGCCGTTGACTGGGCGGCACTGTAATTTAGATATTTGGCTGAGCACGGGTGCCGAGGCGTTTGATGGTGGCATGCCAAATTGGCGCGGGCAGCGCGGGCTTGGCGCGCACCATACCGTCGGTATCGACGCTACCGGCATTGCCGCCGCCAAGCAGCTGCGCATGCTCAATGGAGCAGCCCATGCGCATAGCGCCCACAAGCTTATCTATCGCTTCCGAAAACGGTCGCCGCAAGAGGCCCATACGCGGGGAGTGGCGAAGCGCCGCAATACCGCTGCCGGCACAGACGACAACGCCGCCACACCACAATTGGTCATGGCGCTCACATGCCTTGTGCAGACGAACGGCGGTCCCGCGCGCCTGTTTAGTGCCCTCTTGTGCGGCTCGAATCGCGGCATAGACGCGCGTTCCCGTACCACCAAAGCGCTCAAGCGCCTGCTCGATAGCTGTCAACGTCTCATCGTCAGCCACATCTTCAATGGCCAGCACGATGCCATCGGCAACGCTGCCGGTATTATCCGCTTCCAAATCGATCGGGCGGGGGAGCGTGGTGCCAGAAAGCTGAGCATAGGCCGCGATGGCATCCTGCAGGTCCCAAAGCAAAAACTCAAGATCGGTGCTCTCGGGAATACTGATATACGCAATGGTTTGCAACGTTTTTGGTACATCGCCGCGTGCGGTCGTCTCCATGCCGCCTCCTTTCCGGTTCGTTTCCGTTTAGGTTACACCGTCTGGCGGCGCCTCGCCGCGCTATCCTAGTGCAACCCTTACGAAAGGAACGCCATGCGTCTGCCTATGAACACCTCGCTTGCCACGCTCAAGCCCTCCGGCATCCGCCGGATCAACGCGCTCGCCGCCCAGCACCCAGGGTGCATCGCGCTTGCGCTTGGCGAGCCCGATTTTCCCACGCCCGATGTGATTAGCGCCGAGGTGACGGCCTCGCTCGACCGCGGCGACACGCACTATCCGCCCAACAACGGTCGCCCCGCCCTGCGCGAGGCACTGTCTGCCTACATGGGGGATGCGCGCCTGGCGTTTTCCGCCGACGAGGTCATCCTGACCGACGGCGCGACCGAGGCCCTGTCGGCAACATTCATGGCTATGCTCAACCCCGGCGACGAGGTTATTATCCCCACGCCGGCTTTTGGTCTGTACGAGAGCATCGTCGTGGCCAATCACGCCAAAGCGGTCTTTTTGGATACGGAACCTGCGCAATTTCAGGTTGACGAGGAAGCGCTTCGCGCCTGTGTGACCCCAGCGACCAAGGCCATCGTCATCTGCTCGCCCAACAATCCCACGGGCTGCATCCTCAACGCGGCATCGCTCGATGCCGTGGCGCGCGTGGCGGAACAGACGGGCATCTACGTGGTCTGCGACGACGTGTACAACCGCCTCGTCTATGTGGATGGCTACGAGCGCTTTGCCCAGCGCCACCCGGAGCTGCGCGAGCAGACGGTAGTCATCGAGAGCTTCTCCAAGCCCTGGGCCATGACCGGCTGGCGCTTGGGCTGGCTCGCCGCTACAACCCCCGTCATCGCCGAGATCGCAAAGGCCCACCAATACCTAGTATCGAGCGCCGTCTCCTTCGAGATGGACGCCGCAGCCCGAGCCCTCACCGTCGACCCAACCCCCATGCTCAAAGTCTACCGAGCCCGCCGCGAGCGCGTACTCGCAGCCTTAGACGCCATGGATCTCGACGTAGTGGAACCAGCCGGCGCCTTCTACGCCTTCCCCAGCATTAAACAGTACGGCCTGACAAGCGAAGACTTCTGCATCAAAGCCATCAAAGAGGCCAACGTAGCCCTAGTCCCCGGAAACTGCTTCGGCACCGAAGGCTACATCCGCCTCAGCTACTGCGTCTCCGACAAAGATCTGGACGAAGGCCTCCGCCGCCTGTCCACCTTCCTTTCAACCTTTTAGCCCTCAGGGATGCAACACATCAGCCCACCGACCCAAGCATTATGAGTGGGGCACGTCGCTCAACGGACACGAGGATTCGCAGCAAAGTTACCGCAGCTCCGGTCCGAGGGGCCGGGTTGAGATTTTCGTAGATTCCGCACGAGCCGAAGAGCACTTAATGTGCTCTTCGTGCGAGCCAGGACTTGACCGAGCGAAAATCTCAACCCGGCCCCTCGGACCGGAGCGTATGCAGGGTTTGTGTACGAATCCTCGCGCCCGTTGACCGACGCCGGGGTCCCCGCCATAATACTTTCAGTTCACGCACGAATCCGCTGCCAGAGACAGCCGGTGCAAACGGGCATCGCCCGCGAGCTTAATGGGATATCCCGCCAGCCGAGGTGGTCGAGTAGATATGTCTTCTCGCCCCCGTCGCTCATGCAGCGCGGGGGCTTTCTTTTTGGACATGCCCCCGTCACGTCCTTGTGGCGGACCGTGCCCGGAAAGAATTCGAGGAGGTGTAATTCATGCCCCAGCAGTACAAAATCGACAAGGTTGCAGAGATCGAGTCCCGTATCGCCGAGAACGCCGGTCTGTTTGTCGTCAACTACAACGGTCTGACGGTTAAGCAGGCTCAGGAGCTGCGTCATCAGCTTCGCGAGTGCGGCGCCGAGATGAAGGTCTACAAGAACAACCTGGTCAAGATCGCTCTCAAGAACCAGGAGCAGCCCGAGATCGACGAGATCCTCGCCGGCCCCGTCGCTTATGTGTTCTACGAGACCGAGCCGGTCGAGGCCGCTAAGGCCCTTAAGGACTTCTCTGCTAAGTCCAAGGGCGTCCTTGAGATCAAGGGCGGTATCTCCGACGGCAAGGCCGTTTCCGCTGATGATGTTAAGGCTATCGCCGAGCTGCCCGCCAAGGATCAGCTTCTCGGCCAGATCGCCGGTCTCATCTCCGGTTTCGCTCGCGACATCGCTGTCTGCGTCAACGGCGTTTCCTCTGGTCTCGCTCGTTCGATCCAGCAGGTCTCCGAGCAGAAGGCAGCCTAGTCGCTGTTTTCACCCGCGGCGGCAACGCCGCACCCCTGGCGCATTCGCGCCGTGTTTTAACTGATCTCCGTGCATCCGCACGGAAACCGAAAGGACTTAGAAATGGCTAAGCTTACCACCGATGAGATCATCGATGCTCTTAAGGAAATGACCCTTCTCGAGGCTTCCGAGCTCGTCAAGGCTATCGAGGACACCTTCGGCGTTTCCGCCGCTGCTCCTGCTGCTGTTGTCGCCGCTCCCGCTGCTGGCGCTGCTGAGGCCGAGGAGAAGACCGAGTTTGACGTCGTGCTCGAGGGCTTCGGCGACAACAAGATCCAGGTCATCAAGGCCGTCCGTGAGCTCACCAACCTTGGCCTGAAGGAGGCCAAGGAGGTCGTCGAGGGCGCTCCCAAGGCTGTTCTCGAGGGTGCCAAGAAGGAGGACGCCGAGGCTGCCAAGGAGAAGCTCGAGGCTGCTGGCGCTGCTGTCACCCTCAAGTAATCAGGCTTTCTCGCCAGATTCCTTTGCAGACGGGGTTCGCATTGCGAGCCCCGTCTTTTTGTTTATCGGTCCTTCGGCATCGGTTGCTCAAACTGCCATGTTCTGTGATTTGGGTCGTATCGGGTGCCCTGCCGTTGGGCAATAAAATTGCACCATTCGAGCAATAATTTGCGTTGACCTGCTGAAGAATTGTCTCTGCCTTGTAGCGACATATAGTTCCAGCGGTAAGATGCTTGGGTATCGCAATTTGGTCTGCGGCTGTGTGCCGCACGCATGGGGCGCTTTTGCGCCTGCGAAAGGATCTTTGAATAACATGAAGGCAATCATCCCCGCCGCCGGTCTTGGCACGCGTTTTCTGCCTGGCACCAAGTGCACGCCCAAAGAGATGCTGCCGGTGCTCGACAAGCCCGTCATTCAGTACGTCGTCGAGGAGGCGCTCGAGCCCGAGGAGGTCGACGATGCCATCATCGTTACTTCTCCCGGTAAGCCCGAGCTACTGAACTACTTCCAGCCTGATCGCTCGCTCGAGAACCTGCTGCGCGAGCGCGGCAAGAACGCCTATGCCGATGCCGTCGCCCACGCTGGCGGTATGCCGGTCGACTTCCGTTATCAGTACGAGCCCAAGGGCCTCGGCCATGCTATTCGCTCTGCTGCCGACGCCGTGGCAGGGGAGAACTTCCTGGTTCTTCTGGGCGACTACGTTGTGCCTAACCGCGATATCTGCGACAAGATGCTCGCCGTTTCCAAGGAGCACGGTGGCGCTTCGGTTATCGCCGTCGCTGCTTGCTCGCCCGAGGAAGTCAGCCGCTACGGCGTTATCGCCGGCGAGCGCGTCGGTTCGCTCGAGGGCGCCGAGGGCGTTGCCGATGCCGAGCCGGGCGCTGTCTGGCGCATCGGCGGTCTGGTCGAGAAGCCCGCTCCCGAGGCGGCTCCGTCCAACCTGTACATCGTCGGTCGCTACCTGCTGAGCCCGCTGGTCATGGACTTGCTGGCAGATCAGCAGGCCGGCAAGGGCGGCGAGATCCAGCTCACCGACGCCATGGCCCGTTCGCTCGACCGCGAGGCCATGTACGCCGTCGTCATCGACCCACTGTCGGGCTACGACACTGGCACTCCCTCTGGTTGGATGGCCACTAACGCCCTCATGGCTGCAAACGACCCCCGCTTTGCCGATGCCTTCTGGGACGCCATCGACGAGCGCGGCGGATTGATGCGCAAGTAAGCCTTCGGGCACCGACATTTACGGGCGTGGACCTCGGTTCGCGCCCGTTTTTTATAAGAGCTGCGATTGCTGGCTCTCTGTTCACAGAAAATATATGAACAGATGTTCGGTACATACCTATCTACCTGCACCTTTTCTGTCGAAAAACTTTGCTACTCCAAAAACTCAATCGCGTCAAGGCTTTTCTTGCCCAACGGTCGGTACCTGATAAACTATTAGGTTGCGATAACTGGCGAAGCTATGCCTCGCCAACCCACCGAGCATTTCCGTGAAGGAGGAAAAACCTGGTGACCTACGCATACACTGCCACTGAGCGCAAGCGCGTCAGCTTCGGGAAAATCCCGGAGGCCATGGAGCTCCCCAACCTTATCTCTGTTCAAAGGGAATCCTTTGAGCGTTTTAAGGACGAGGGTCTTCGTGAGGCGTTCAAGGAATCCAGCCCCATCCAGAGCCAGAACCATGTTCTCGAGGTTACCTTCGGCGAGCATCAGTTCGGCGACCCCGCGCACACCGTCGAGGAGTGCCGCGAGAAGGATATGACCTATCAGGCTCCGCTTCTGACCGACGTCCGTCTCACCAACAAGGAGACCGGCGAGATCAAGGAGCAGCTCGTCTTCATGGGCGACTTCCCCATGATGACCGATCAGGGCACCTTCATCATCAACGGTACCGAGCGTATCGTCGTCTCGCAGCTCGTCCGCTCCCCGGGCGTGTACTACAGCTCCGAGATGGATTCGGGCAAGCAGATCTACAAGGCCCAGATCATCCCGTCCCGCGGTGCCTGGCTTGAGTTTGAGGTCGACAAGCGCGACCAGCTCATGGTCTCCATCGACCGTAAGCGCAAGCAGAGCGCCACGATGTTCCTGCGCGCCCTTGGCATCGCCGTCACCAACGACGACATCATCGAGCTGCTCGGTAACTCCGATGTGATCAAGCGTACCCTGGAGCGCGACACCGCTCTCACTCGCGAGGACGCCCTCATCGAGATCTACCGTCGTCTGCGCCCGGGCGAGCCTCCCACCGTGGACGCTTCCCGCAGCCTGCTCGAGGGCCTGCTCTTTAACCCGCAGCGCTACGACCTGGCCCGCGTCGGTCGTTACAAGGTCAACAAGAAGCTCAACCTCACCACCGAGGAAGAGGTCACGGTGCTCACCGACGAGGATATCGTCGCGACGCTGCGCTACCTGCTGTCCCTCGCTGCCGGCGAGCAGGGCTTCAAGGTCGACGACATCGACCACTTCGGCAACCGCCGCATCCGCACCGTCGGCGAGCTCGTCGCCAACCAGTTCCGTATCGGCATGAGCCGTATGGAGCGCGTCGTCCGTGAGCGCATGAGCTCCCAGGACATCGACGAGATCACCCCGCAGTCGCTCATCAACATCCGCCCGATCGTGGCCTCCATCAAGGAGTTCTTCGGTTCCTCGCAGCTCTCGCAGTTCATGGACCAGGCGAACCCCCTGACCGGTCTGACCCACAAGCGCCGTCTGTCCGCACTCGGCCCTGGTGGTCTTGCCGGTCACAAGTCCGGCTCCAGCCGCCGCACCAACGTGCCGACGGCCGTCCGCGACGTTCACAACTCGCACTACAGCCGCATGTGCCCGATCGAGACCCCCGAAGGCCCCAACATCGGCCTGATCGGCTCGCTCGCCCTCTACGCCCGCGTCAACGAGTATGGCTTTATCGAGGCCCCGTTCCGTCGCGTCGAGAACGGCGTTGCCACCGACCAGATCGACTGGATGACCGCTGACGAGGAAGAGAAGCACGTCATCGCGCCGGCCAACACGCCGCTCGATCCCAAGACCAACGAGTTCATCACGACCGATGCCGAGGGCAAGATCGTCCGCCCGCACACCGTGATCGCCCGTACCCGCGACTTCGACGGCTCCTTCGGTGCTCCCGCCGACGTGCCCGTCGAGGACGTCGACTACATGGACGTCTCGCCCCGTCAGATGCTCTCCGTCGCAGCCACGCTGATCCCGTTCCTCGAGCACGACGACGCCAAGCGTACGCTGATGGGCGCTAACATGCAGCGTCAGGCCGTGCCGCTGGTTCACCCCGCCGCTCCCTATGTCGGTACCGGCATGGAGCGTCGCGCCGCTCTGGACTCCGGCGAGGTCACCCTGGCCAAGAATGCCGGCGAGGTCATCTTTGCCGACGCCGCCAAGATCATCGTCAAGCATGCCGGCGGCATGGACGAGTATCACCTGGCCAAGTACCAGCGCTCCAACCAGTCCACCTGCATCAACCACCGTCCGCTCGTGCGCGTCGGTGACACCGTTGAGCAGGGCGAGCCCCTGGCTGACGGTCCTTCGACCGATCATGGCGAGCTCGCACTGGGTCAGAACCTCACTGTGGCCTACATGCCGTGGGAAGGCTTTAACTACGAGGACGGTATCGTCGTGTCCGAGCGCCTGGTGGCCGAGGACCTGCTGACGACCATCAACATCACCCGTCACGAGATCGACGCCCGCGACACCAAGCTCGGCCCCGAGGAGATCACCCGCGAGATCCCGAACCTCTCCGAGGACATGCTTGCCAACCTCGACGAGGACGGCATCATCCGCATCGGCGCCGAGGTCGGCCCTGGCGACATCCTGGTCGGCAAGGTCACGCCTAAGGGCGAGAGCGCTCTGACCGCCGAGGAGCGCCTGCTGCGCGCCATCTTCGGTGCCAAGGCCCACGACGTCCGCGATACCTCCCTTAAGATGCCTCACGGCGCTTACGGCCGCGTCATCGATGTCGTCCGCTTTAGCCGCGAGAACGGCGACGACCTGGCCCCCGGCGTCAACGAGCAGGTGCGCGTCTACGTCGCCCAGCGTCGTAAGATCCAGCAGGGCGATAAGATCGCCGGCCGCCACGGCAACAAGGGTGTTATCTGTAACGTTCTGCCGGTCGAGGACATGCCCTACATGGCTGACGGTACCCCGATCGACGTTATCCTCAACCCGCTGGGCGTTCCTTCGCGTATGAACGTCGGCCAGCTGCTCGAGTGCCACCTTGGCTGGGCTGCTGCCTGCGGTTGGGATACCGAGCAGGCCGACTCCGACAAGTACGTCCCCGGTCCGTTCTTCACCGCTACGCCCGTCTTCGACGGCGCCAAGGAGGACGAGATCGCCGAGGTCATTCGTCGTGCCAACAAGAACATGCTCAACAAGGCCACCGCTGCCTTTGGCGATCACATGCGCCCCGAGTTCGTCACCCAGCTTGACGAGCGCGGCAAGACTCGTCTGTTCGACGGCCGCACCGGCGAGGAGTTCCGCGAGCCCATTACCGTGGGTACGTCCTACATCCTCAAGCTCGGCCACATGGTCGACGACAAGATCCACGCCCGTTCGACCGGCCCTTACAGCCTGGTTACCCAGCAGCCTCTGGGCGGCAAGGCCCAGTTCGGCGGCCAGCGCTTCGGCGAGATGGAAGTTTGGGCACTGTACGCTTACGGTGCTTCCAACGTCCTGCAGGAGATCCTGACCGTCAAGTCCGACGATACCGTGGGCCGCGTCAAGACCTACGAGTCCATCGTCAAGGGCGAGAACGTTCCTGTCCCGGGTATCCCCGAGTCCTTCAAGGTTCTCGTCAAGGAGATCCGCTCCCTCGCGCTGGACATCGAGCCCATGCACGATGCCGACGAGGACGCCTCCGCCCCTGTGACCGCCGAGGAGACCTCTGCTCTCGACGACCTGGCTGCGCTCGCCGGCGTTGACACCGACGTCGAGGCCGAGGATGCCGAGACCGCCGAGGCACCCGAGGCTGTCGCCGCCACGACCACTGATAAGGAGTAGTTGACTGTGGCAGATTTCGAAGCTACTGATTTTGACTCGGTAAAGATCTCCCTTGCCTCCGCCGACCAGATCCGTTCCTGGTCGCACGGTGAGGTCAAGAAGCCGGAGACCATCAATTACCGTACCCTCAAGCCCGAGAAGGACGGCCTGTTCTGCGAGAAGATCTTCGGTCCCGCCAAGGACTGGGAGTGCTCCTGCGGCAAGTACAAGGGCATCCGCTTTAAGGGCATCGTCTGCGAGCGCTGCGGCGTCGAGGTCACCTCGGCCAAGGTGCGTCGCGACCGCATGGGCCACATCGAGCTCGCCGCTCCCGTGTCCCACATCTGGTACTTCAAGAGCCCCACGAGCTTCCCGATGAGCCGTATGCTCGACATCAAGTCCAAGGACCTCGAGAAGGTTCTGTACTTTGCCAGCTACATCATCACCGAGGTTGACTATGAGGCCCGCGAGGCCGACGCCGACGACCTGCGCGAGGAGCTCGCCGCCGATCTGGAAGAGATCGATGCCGAGTGCGCCCGCCAGATCGAGTCCCTCAAGGAGCAGGGCGACCCCGAGAACTTTGACGAGTTCTCCGACGAGGAGCCGCTGACCCCCGAGGAGATCGCCTCCGGCATCGTCGACATCGAGGAAGAGTGCAAGGACGAGAAGCAGCTCCGCACGGACGCCTTCAACGCCTTCATGAAGCTCACCGAGCGCGACCTCATCTCCGATGAGCCGCTGTTCCGCGAGATGACCCGTTACTACTCCATGTACTTCAAGGGTGGTATGGGTGCCGAGGCCGTCCGCGACCTGCTCGCTGCCATCGACCTCCCCTCCGAGGCCGAGAAGCTCAAGGCCATCATCGCTGACGAGGATTCTCAGAAGCAGAAGCGCGAGAAGGCCGTCAAGCGCCTCGAGGTCGTTGACGCCTTCCTGAAGGGCGGCAACAGCCCCGCGAACATGATCCTGGACGTCATCCCGGTCATTCCGCCCGATCTGCGCCCGATGGTCCAGCTCGACGGCGGTCGCTTTGCCGCGTCCGACCTCAACGACCTGTACCGTCGCGTGATCAACCGTAACAACCGACTCAAGCGCCTGCTCGACCTGGACGCCCCTGCGATCATCGTGAACAACGAGAAGCGCATGCTCCAGGAGTCCGTGGACGCCCTGTTCGACAACGGCCGTCGTGGTCGCCCGGTCTCTGGCCGTGGCGGTCGCCCGCTCAAGTCGCTCGCCGAGGCCCTCAAGGGCAAGCAGGGTCGTTTCCGCCAGAACCTGCTGGGTAAGCGTGTCGACTACTCCGGCCGTTCGGTTATCGTTACCGACCCCAAGCTGCTGCTGCACCAGTGCGGTCTGCCCAAGACCATGGCGCTGGAGCTCTTCAAGCCCTTCGTCATGAAGCGCCTGGTCGAGCTTGGCAAGGTCGAGAACATCAAGGGCGCCAAGCGCGCTATCGACCGCGGTGCCACCTTTGTGTGGGATATCCTCGAAGAGGTCATCGACGGCCGCGTCGTGCTGCTCAACCGCGCACCGACCCTGCACCGTCTGTCCATCCAGGCCTTTGAGCCGGTTCTGGTCGAGGGCAAGGCTATCCACCTGCACCCGCTGGTCTGCTCGCCCTTCAACGCCGACTTCGACGGCGACCAGATGTCTGTCCACGTGCCGCTGTCCAGCCAGGCTCAGGCCGAGGCTCGCGTGCTCATGCTCTCTGCGAACAACCTGCGCTCGCCGGCATCCGGCAAGCCGGTCAACATCCCCTCGCAGGACATGATTATTGGTGTGTACTACCTGACCCAGGTCCGCGACGGTCTGCCGGGCGAGAACCACGTGTTCGCCAGCTTCGACGACGCGCTGCACGCCTATGACTGCCGCTCCGAGGTCGACATGCAGGCCAAGATTCAGGTCCGCGTGTCCGCTGCCGACGCCAATGTCATCAACGAGGACGGCACCCGTATCTTCCGCGTCAAGAACGGCAAGAACGAGTTCGTCGACTACGACGTCACCGGCAACAAGACCGCGCGCTTCGAGACCTCCATCGGCCGCATCATCTTCAACCGCCAGTGCCTGCCCGAAGACTATGAGTTCATGAACTACAAGATGGTCAAGGGCGATGTGGCCAAGCTGGTTGCGGACTGCTGCGATCGTTACCCCGAGGCCAAGGTCGGTCCGATCCTCGACGCCATCAAGTACTCCGGCTTCCACTACGCTACCCGCGCCGGCCTCACCATCTCGGTGTGGGACGCTCTCATCCCTGCCGAGAAGCAGGAGCTGCTCGATCGCGCCCAGGCCAACGTCGACCAGATCAACGAGTACTTCGAGGAGGGCTTCATCAACGAGACGGAGCGCCACATCGAAGTCGTTAACGAGTGGACCGCTTGTACCGATAAGGTTGCAGCGCTCATGCTCGACTTGTTCGACGAGGAGAACCCGCTCTACATGATGGCCGACTCCGGCGCCCGTGGTTCTAAGACCCAGCTGCGTCAGCTCGGCGGCATGCGTGGCCTGATGGCAGACATGTCCGGCGAGACGATCGACCTTCCCATTAAGGCGAACTTCCGCGAGGGCCTGCTGCCGCTCGAGTACTTCATTTCGACCTACGGCGCCCGTAAGGGCCTGGTCGATACCGCATCCCACACCTCGGACTCTGGTTACCTGACCCGTCGTCTGGTCGACGTGGCCCAGGACGTCATCGTCCGCGAGGAGGACTGCGGTACGCACGAGGGCGTCACCTACAACCTCATCATCCCCGGCACCACCGACCTCAACACCGACCTCGTCGGCCGTTGCTTCATTGAGGACGTCGTGGCTCCCGATGGCACCGTGCTCTTTGAGCAGGACGGCTACATCGAGAAGGTCGCTGACATCCAGAAGATGGTCGATGCCGGCCTTAAGAAGGTCAAGCTTCGCGCGCTGCTCACCTGCCGCTCCAAGTACGGCGTGTGCCAGAAGTGCTACGGCTGGGATCTTTCCACCCGTCGTCCGGTCGCCATCGGTACCGCGGTCGGCATTATTGCCGCCCAGTCCATCGGCGAGCCCGGTACGCAGCTTACGATGCGTACCATTCACTCCGGCGGCGTCGCTGGCGTCGACGATATTACGCAGGGTCTGCCTACGGTCAGCCGTATGTTCGATATCGTCGGCAACGTCAACGAGAAGATCCTGGGTCGCGAGGCCGAGCTGGCTCCGTACTCTGGTCACCTCTCGATTAAGCCCGAGAAGTCCGAGTACGTGCTGACGCTCACCGACTCCGAGGATCACACCCGTGTCCTCGACGAGCGTCGCGTCCCCGCTTCGGTGCGTTTCATGCCCGAGATCGAGGACGGCTGCGAGGTTCGCGCTGGCGACCAGATCACCAAGGGCTTCGTCAACTTCCGCAACCTGCGCAAGCTGACCGACATCGAGTCGACGATGCACACCTTCGTCGAGAGCGTCAAGGACGTCTACACCAGCCAAGGCGTCGACCTGAACGACAAGCACATCGAGGTGCTCGCACGTCAGATGCTGCGTCGCGTTCAGATCACCAACCCCGGCGACTCCAAGTACCTGCTTGGTCAGTACGTCGACCGCTACGAGTTCGCTGACGAGGTCGAGCGCGTTGCCCGTCTGGGCGGTCAGGCTCCCGTGGCCGAGCCCGTCATCCTGGGTACGCTCAAGGTCGCGTCCAACATCGACTCCTGGCTGTCGAGCGCTTCGTTCATCCGTACCGCCGGCGTCCTTACCGAGGCTGCCATCGAGGGCAAGGTCGACCACCTGCTCGACCTTAAGTCCAACGTCATCGTCGGTAAGAAGATCCCGGCTGGTACCGGCCTCAAACCGTATGCCAACGCCAAGCTGACGTATCGCACGGCCGACGGCTACGTGGACATCGACGGCCCGGCTTCGCCCAACGCCAAGTCGCTGCCTGAGTGGGCCCCTGTGGAGCTCAAGGACCTGGACGAGCAGCTCCCGCAGCAGCTCGACTGGGCCGGCTACGACGAGTTCGGTGGTGCTGACGGTTCGTTCACCCGCAACGGCCATACCATCTCCGCCGAGAAGGCTCGCCTGTACCTGTTCGACGACCTGGGCGTGTCGCAGCGTTGGACCAACAAGTTCAGCGAGGTCGGCATCGAGACGGTCGGCGACCTGGTCGGCAAGTCCGAGGAGGATCTGCTGCGCATCGATGGTATCGGTGCTAAGGCGATCGAGGAGCTCCGTGACGGCCTGGAGGCCCACGACCTGCTCTACATCCTCGAGAACAACGACGACGTTGCCGACGAGGAAGACCTCTCGCAGCTGCTGCAGATGGTCTTTAGCCCCGACGGTCCGGACGATATCCTGCTGGGTACCTCCGCTCCGACGCATCACGCCGACGCCGACGAGGAGCTCCTGGGCGCCCCGATCGACGACAAGAAGGCTCCCGCCAACGGCGCGATCAACGAGGACATGGCGTCCCTCGACGAGCTGCTCAACCAGCTCGTAGACACCGACGACGCCGAAGAGGCCAAGGACAACGACGAGGAATAATTTCCTAGTACGTTAACCGCCCTTCCAAAGACCCGCTTCCCAACAGGGGAGCGGGTCTTTTTTGGTGAGGAACGTTGCCCCGACGAGCACGTCGGATTCCCGGAACGGGCGGCCCGCTGTTAAAGTTTGTCGCGAGTTCCGCACGCAAAGGAAAGCACTTAATGTGCTTTCCGTCTTGTGCAGGACTGTAGAGCAGCAAACTTAAACAGCGGGCCGCCCGTTCCGGGAATCCGCCCCCGCGCACAGAAGGGGATTCCTTTTGCCAATAAGGGACAGGTTTATTTTGGTCGGTTTTTCATGCTTGAATTTGAAACATTTCGCCCGACAAGAGCGTATCTATGGTGAGGGCCTCATCGAGAACCATTAATGTCACCGGGAGGTGATTATGGAAGAACAAGCTTTTAGACAGGCGGTCGAAGACCACCGGGATGTCGTGTTTCGGATCGCATTGACGTATCTGCGTGATCGCGCTGACGCCGACGATGTCGCTCAAGACGTCTTTCTTAAGTTGCTCAAAAGCGACGCGCAATTTGAAAACTGGGAGCATCTTCGTCGATGGCTTATCCGGGTCACGATCAATGAATGTAAATCTCTCTTTCGAAAGCCGTGGAGGCGCGTGGAGGATATTGAGAATCTGGCCGATTCGCTTTCGACGGCGCAGGAGGAGACCAAGGCGGTCCTGTCAGACGTTATGCGACTTCCGGAGCGATTCCGTATTCCTATCGTGCTCTATTACTATCTGGGCTTCTCGACTTCAGAAATTGCCGAGTTACTGCATGTGCCAGCCGCGACCGTTCGAACGCGTTTAGCTCGCGGCAGATCGAAGCTCAAGTTCATCCTAGAGGAGGGCGACCGTGAAATCCAACCAGATCAAGCAGGCCTTCGAGTCCGTCCAAGCCGATAGCGATCTTGCTGACCGTGTTCTTTATGCCGCTGCTGGCGAGCCGCTTCGCCGAAAGGGTCACGCGAAGCCTCTGTATGTTGCCGTAATCGGATGTCTTGCCGGAGTGCTGGCGACCGGAGGGGTCGCCTACGCTGTTGTCAATTCCAGTTATTTTGCCTCTGCCTGGGGAAACCATGGCAACGGAGAGTCCGTTACCTGGACAAATGGCGGCTCGTCGGGGACGAAATATACCTACACCAGAGAGTTTGGTGATGGTATCGCGCCCCAAAGCCTGGAGGGTGCAGTCCAGAAGGTCAATCTGTCCGTCGAGGGCAACGGCTATACGCTCGACATTCATGAGATGGCAATCGACGAGAACGGTTGCGGTGCTGTGACGTTTACATTGTCCAATCCGAATGGCGTTAACTACTACAAGCCGGCGGCAGAGCTTGGCGAACTTGTTCTCTATGGTGAAGAAGAAGGGGGCGTCAGTACACCCAGCATGAACTTCGGCGAGGAATGGGCTGATACACGCTGCACCATTGATAAAGACACATCAAGCGACACGGTCATTAACGGCACGATGTACTTTGCATCTTGGAATCGCGATCGAGATTTACGACATGCGGTCACCTGGAATATCAGTTGGACGGAGGGCAAAGGTGAGGATGCGAAGGTGATCGAGGTATCGACGCCAGAGTTTAACGTCGGAGCGCACGTCGATACAAAAGAACTCCGCTCCGATGACTCGCCTCTCGAGATCAGTCCGTTTTCCATCCAGACGCACATCGATGATCTGGGCTATGAAGCAGTTGATCATAAACTGACCGTCACCTACAAGGATGGGTCAGAGCAGATTATCGAAGATGACGACGCAGGGGCGTACAATTTCTATGTTTCGATGGGACGCAATAGCGGAGAGAACATTTGGGTGCCAACGAAGTTGATTGATGTCGACCAAGTGGTTTCAGTAACGCTCGAAGGCACACGCTGCACTTCAACAGGGGGCGCCGAAACGTCGGAACCCTTTACCATCGTCTATTCGTAAGATTTGGGGCCGCTTTCTACTAGGGGAAGCGGCCTTCTTTGCGGTAAATGGGCGGTTAGACCGCACGATATTCGCCTGCATTCCTGAAGTATGCGGCAAAATCTTGATGGGTCGACCACACCGTATATGCTCAAGCGCTCTACCTGCGGGTTTATTATCGCAAAACCCCGGTGCGCTCGGCGGGTCCAGAATTTGCCGCATACTTCCGAAAGCGCCGCCGATTTCCATGCGACAGGTGAGAGCAGATCACCGTTGGAGCGCGACGTTTCCCCAGATAAAACCGACCAAAATAAACCTGTCCCTTTTTGGCAGGTAACGTTGCCCCGACGAGCACGTCGGATCCCCGGCCCGGGCGGCACAGGGGTTAAGTTTGTCGCGAGTTCCGCACGAGCCGGAGGCCACTTAATGTGGCCTCCGTGCGAGCCAGGACTGTAGAGCAGCAAACTTAACCCCTGTGCCGCCCGGCCCGGGAATCCGCCCCCGCGCACAGGAGGGGATTCCTTTTGTGTAGGCTTTGCGGAAATGTGCCAATTTTGGGATACGCCCGGCGGCGTGGTCTGTTGACGGCACAGCTAACGGCACGTATCCTATCGAACTGCGTGTTTCGTAGGGGGATGCTGACCCCTCGATTCAAGCCGTTGCACTTTACAGAGAGCTGGAATCATTCGAGAAGGAGTACGCTTTGCCTACTATTAACCAGCTGGTTCGCCAGGGCCGTCGTTCCGTGCCCAAGAAGTCCAAGAACGCTGCTCTGCAGCACAACTCCCAGAAGCGCGGCGTGTGCACCCGCGTCTTCACCACGAGCCCCAAGAAGCCGAACTCGGCTCTTCGTAAGGTTGCCCGTGTTCGCCTTGTCAACGGCATCGAAGTTACTGCTTACATCCCGGGTGAGGGCCACAACCTGCAGGAGCACTCCATCGTGCTCGTCCGCGGCGGTCGTGTCCGTGACCTCCCTGGTGTCCGTTATCACGTCATCCGTGGCGCCTACGACGCTGCTCCGGTCCAGAACCGTATGCAGGCCCGTTCCAAGTACGGTGCTAAGCGCCCCAAGGCTAAATAAGCCAGATAACGTTTTGATACTTTCGCCGTGTGCCGCCTAAGCGCCGCACGGTAGACACTTAAGGAGATTTCACATGCCGCGTCGTGCAGCAGCTAATCGTCGTGAGGTTCAGCCTGACGCCGTTTACAACAACCGCCTGGTGACTCAGCTCATCAACAAGGTCCTTCTTGACGGCAAGAAGGCCACCGCTGAGCGCATCGTTTACACCGCTTTCGAGATCGTTGCCGAGAAGTCCGAGGGTGGCGACGCTCTCGCTACCTTCAAGAAGGCTATGGACAACGTCAAGCCCACGCTCGAGGTTAAGCCCAAGCGTGTCGGTGGCGCTACCTATCAGGTCCCGATGGAGGTCAACTCCCGTCGTTCCACCGCTCTGGGTATCCGTTGGATCGTCAACTTCTCCCGCGCTCGCAAGGAGAAGACCATGGCCGAGCGTCTCGCCAACGAGATCCTCGACGCCTCCAACGGCCTGGGCGCTTCCGTCAAGAAGCGTGAGGACGTCTTCAAGATGGCCGAGGCCAACCGCGCGTTCTCTCACTATCGTTGGTAAGTTAAGGTAAGGAACTAACATGGCTAAGCCTAAGTACAAGCTTTCCGATACCCGTAACATCGGCATCATGGCCCACATCGATGCCGGTAAGACCACCACGACCGAGCGTATTCTTTACTACACCGGTAAGACCCACAAGATCGGTGAGGTCCATGAGGGCGCTGCCACCATGGACTGGATGGTTCAGGAGCAGGAGCGCGGCGTAACCATTACCTCCGCTGCTACCACCTGCTTCTGGAACAAGGACGGTAAGGACTACCGCATCCAGATCATCGACACCCCGGGCCACGTTGACTTCACCGCCGAGGTCGAGCGCTGCCTGCGCGTCCTCGATGGCGCTGTCGCCGTCTTCGACGCCGTTGCCGGCGTCCAGCCCCAGTCTGAGACCGTTTGGCGTCAGGCTTCTACCTTCAACGTCCCCCGCATCGCCTTCATCAACAAGTATGACCGCGTGGGCGCTGACTTCTTCAACGCTATCGAGACCATGAAGGATCGTCTCGACGCCAACGCCGTGGCCGCTCAGGTCCCGATGGGCGCCGAGGACAACTTCTGGGGCGTCATCGACCTCGTTACCATGACTGCATGGGACTTCAAGGCCGACGAGAAGGGCATGACCTACCCCGAGCCGATGGACGAGATCCCGGCTGAGTTTGCCGACATCGCTGCCACCAAGCGCGAGGAGCTCCTCGACGCTGCTGCCAGCTTTGACGACGAGCTCATGGAGAAGATCCTCATGGAGGAGGACTTCACCGTCGAGGAGCTCAAGGCTGCTCTGCGCAAGGGCGTTCTGGCCAACGAGCTCAACCTCGTCTTCGTGGGCTCCGCCTACAAGAACAAGGGCGTTCAGGAGCTGCTCGACGCTGTCGTCGACTACCTGCCCAGCCCGCTCGACGTTGAGGCCGTCACCGGTACCGATCCGGACACCGGCGAGGAGATCCAGCGTCATCCTTCCTTCGACGAGCCCTTCTCCGGCCTGGTCTTCAAGATCATGACCGACCCGTTCGTCGGTAAGCTCACCTACGTCCGCGTTTACTCCGGCCGCGCCGAGTCCGGCTCCTACGTTGTCAACGCTTCCAACGGTCAGCGCGAGCGCCTCGGCCGCATCCTCGAGATGAATGCCGCCGAGCGTATCGACCGTGACGACGCTGCCGCCGGCGACATCGTCGCTTGCGTCGGCTTCAAGAACTCCACCACCGGTGACACCCTGTGCGCCGAGGGCAAGGAGATCGTCCTCGAGAAGATCGAGTTCGCTAAGCCCGTTATTGACGTTGCCATCGAGCCCAAGACCAAGGCCGAGCAGGACAAGATGTCCCTGGCTCTGACCAAGCTCGCCGAGGAGGACCCGACCTTCCAGGTGTCCACCAACCACGAGACCGGCCAGACCATCATCGCCGGCATGGGCGAGCTGCACCTCGAGATCATCGTCGACCGTCTGCTCCGCGAGTTCAAGGTTGACGCTAACGTCGGTAAGCCCCAGGTTGCCTACCGCGAGACCGCTGGTCACGACGTCGAGAAGGCTGAGGGCAAGTTCGTCCGTCAGTCCGGCGGTCGCGGTCAGTACGGCCACGCCGTCATCAAGCTCGAGAAGATGGAGGAGGGCTTCGGCTACGAGTTCGTCAACGCTATCGTCGGCGGCGTCGTGCCCAAGGAGTACATCCCGTCCATCGACAAGGGCATCCAGGAGGCCCTGAACACCGGCGTTATCGCCGGCTTCCCGGTCCTCGACGTTAAGGTCACCCTGTTCGACGGTTCTTACCACGAGGTCGACTCCTCCGAGGCCGCCTTCAAGATCGCCGGTTCCATGGCTATCAAGGACGCCCTCAAGAAGTCCGATCCGCAGCTGCTCGAGCCGATCATGGCTGTCGAGGTCGAGACCCCCGAGCAGTACATGGGCGACGTTATGGGCAACCTCTCCGGTCGCCGCGGCAAGATCGAGGGCATGGAGGATCGCAAGAACAGCAAGCTCATCCGTGCCAAGGTGCCGCTGGGCGAGATGTTCGGTTACGCTACCGACCTTCGCTCCCAGACCCAGGGCCGTGCATCCTACACGATGCAGTTCGACTCTTATGAGCCCGCGCCCAAGTCCATCGTGGACGAGGTCATGAGTAAGAACGCCTAAGTTCGAGCTCCCTGTTACGTAATCCTGCGAGAACATCTCTCGCACTCTTTGGAGGTTTAAGTTGGCTACCCAGAAGATCCGCATTCGCCTCAAGGGCTATGATCACGAGGTCGTCGATCAGTCCGCGAAGCTCATCGTCGAGACTGCTCAGAAGACCGGCGCTCGCGTTTCCGGTCCTGTCCCCCTGCCCACCGAGCGCAACCTGTACACGGTTATCCGCTCGCCGCACGTGAACAAGGACTCCCGTGAGCAGTTCGAGATGCGCACCCACAAGCGCCTCATCGACATCCTCGACCCCACCTCGGGCACCGTTGATTCGCTCATGCGTCTCGACCTCCCCGCTGGCGTCGACATCGACATCAAGCTCTAAGCGATATCGCTCATAGCTTACAGAGCCCCGTTGCCATTACGGTAGCGGGGCTCTTTTGTTTTGCATGATGGGTTTTGACCGCCTGGTAATGCTGCTGAGTAGGTGGCTGCGGCGCCCTATTCGCCCAAGGGGCGCAGCGACGCCTCCTCAAAATGGAAGGATCGCAAGCCGTCTTCCGTTTCGATACACGCGCGTCCAAAGGTATCGACGGTTTTAAAGATGCCTCGCGCCAGTTCGTCTCCAGCGGGGGAGCGGGCGATAACGTGCTCCCCGATCCAATTGAGGTGAGCGATATATTCGCCTTGGACGGGCTCGAGCGGTCCGGTGTCTTCTTCCATGGCGTTGAGCAGATCTGCCCACGCGTCCACAGCGTTTACGACGGCGTGATAGACCTCCTTGAGTAATACATTGACGGCGGGAACGTTCTCGTTAAGGTCCGAGAGGCCGATTGCCGCCAGCCCACCATCGGGAACCTCCGAGGGCACATAGTTCACATTGACGCCAATGCCGCAGACGGCGAAGGGTTTGCCTTCGTTATCGCGTGCCGCCTCGACTAAGATGCCGCCGAGTTTGCGCCCTCGAGCGACCAAGTCGTTGGGCCATTTGAGGCCAATCTCGTTTGCAAGACCCTGTTTTTCGAGCGCCTCGAGCACCGCTAGGCCGCTGACGGCAGCAAGACCAGAGTACTTCGCAGGATTAACGCATGGACGCAGGACAATCGAAAGCAATAGGTTGCCGGCGGTTGAATCCCACTTGTGGCCGCGCCGGCCGCGTCCTGCTGTCTGAGCCCGGGCGGCAAGTCCTGTGCCGTGCGGCGCTCCCTGTTTTCCTGCTTCGAGCAGGTCATCGTTGGTCGATCCGGTTA
Organism: Collinsella sp. AM20-15AC; assembly: GCF_003471405.1. NCBI lineage: Bacteria > Bacillati > Actinomycetota > Coriobacteriia > Coriobacteriales > Coriobacteriaceae > Collinsella > Collinsella sp. AM20-15AC. Next base: position 86,881 of record NZ_QRJA01000002.1, on the reverse strand, counting down.
CGTCGACTATCGTTAATTTGGCATCCATAACGGCTGCTACCTCCTTAATGAATAAGTGAATAACGCAATGGTGTCGAGAGAGACACAATGTGAAGCCTTTGTCGCATTTGGACAATTTAATGTTAACACGTTAACAACGACTGAAATGCGCTATCCTCTCTTGGTCGATGTAAACACGTCAACAACTCAAAGGAGGTTAGTGATGGGTTTCACGATTCTTGGAACAGGCTCGGCGCTTCCTAAGCGCAGTGTTTCCAATGACGAGCTGTCCGAGTTCCTCGATACCTCGGATGAGTGGATTTTTACCCGCACAGGTATTAAGAGTCGCCACGTCTGCACCACCGAGTCACTTGACGACCTTGCCGTAGCGGCGAGCGAGCGGGCACTTCAGGTGTCCGGAATCGACGCGAGCCAGTTGGATCTGATCGTCTGCTCGACGACGACGGGTGACCACCTTGTTCCCGCCGAGGCGTGTGCCGTTGCTGAGCGACTGGGCGCGACGTGCCCTGCCTTCGATGTCTCGGCTGCCTGCGCCGGCTTCGTATTTGCGCTCGATGTTGCCGAGGGCTATATCGCCCGAGGACGAGCCAAGCATGTGCTTGTCGTTGCCGCCGAGCAGATGACGCGCGCGCTCGACTGGACCGACCGCGCCACCTGTGTGCTCTTTGGCGATGGGGCAGGCGCCGCGGTGATTGAGGCTGGGGGAGACAGCCCCCTTGCCGTTGAGCTTTCGACGGCGCCCGACGTCGAGACGTTGTGCGTTCCCGGTCTGGTCGGCACCTCGCCGTTTAAGGCCTCCGCAGATAGCGAGAGCGTGCTGTCCATGAATGGCCGCCGCGTGTTCAAGTTCGGCGTCAACGCGATTTGCGACACGGTCCATAAGCTTGCGAGCGATGCGGGCATTTCGGTCGAGGACATCGACCATTTTGTATTCCATCAGGCTAACGAACGAATCCTGAGTCAGGCGGTCAAGCGCCTCGGTGTGCCAGACAAGCGCGTGGTTCGAACGCTGCGCGAGACCGGCAACATTTCGAGCGCATGCATTCCGCTTGCCCTCGACCGGCTGGCAAACGCCGGTGCACTTCACACGGGCGACACCATCACCCTCGTTGGATTTGGCGCCGGTCTGGATATAGGTGGCTATCTACTTCGTTGGAAGTAGTCGCACATAGGAAATAAAAACGCCCCTAGGGCACAAACAAAGGAGAACTACCATGGCAGATCAGAAGACCTTCGAGCGCGTTTGCGATGTTATCCGCGAGACCGCCGGTCTTGACGACGTCGAGATGAAGCCCGAGTCCACGCTCGAGGAGATTGGTCTCGACAGTCTGGGCACCGTCGAGATCCTCGTCGCCGTTGAGGACGAGTTTGGCATCCAGCTCGATACCGAGGAGAACCCCAAGACGGTCGGCGAGTTCGCCGATACGGTCGAGGCGGCATTGGAGAAGTAGAGATGCTCAAGACTCCTCTCTGCGATCTGCTCGGCATCGAAAAGCCCGTGTTCCAGGGCGGTATGGCCTGGATCGCCGACGCCTCGCTGGCGTCCGCAGTGTCCGAGGCGGGCGGCTTAGGGATTATCGCGGCCATGAACGCCGACGCCAACTGGCTGCGCGACAAGATTCATGAGCTGCGCGCCAGGACGGATAAGCCCTTTGGCGTCAACGTCATGCTCATGAGCCCGTTTGCCGACGAGGTCGCGCGGGTCGTGATTGACGAGCGGGTGCCGGTCGTCGTGACGGGTGCCGGCAATCCCACCAAGTACATGAAGGCGTGGAACGAGGCGGGCATCAAGGTCATCCCGGTCGTTGCCTCGGTGGCGCTTGCGCGCCTCGTGGCGCGTCGTGGAGCCACTGCCGTGGTTGCCGAGGGTACCGAATCAGGCGGCCATATTGGCGAGACCTCGACGATGGCACTGGTGCCGCAGGTTGTCGATGCGGTCGATATTCCCGTGGTTGCGGCTGGCGGTATCGCTGATGGCCGCGGCGTGGCGGCCGCCTTTATGCTGGGCGCCGCCGGCGTGCAGGTGGGTACGCGCTTTCTGATCGCAGATGAGTGCACCGTATCGGAGCAGTACAAGGAGATGGTCCTGAAGGCCAACGACACCTCGACGCGTGCGACCGGCCGCTCGACGGGACACCCGGTGCGTGCCCTCAAGAGCCCCTTCACCAACGCCTACGCCAAGAGCGAGGCGGCGGGCGTAAGCGTCGAGGAGCTCGGGGCCATGGGCACGGGCGCCCTTCGCAAGGCCGCCAAGGACGGCAATTACGAAGAGGGCTCGTTTTTGTGTGGACAGATTGCCGGCATGGTCAACGAGCGCCAAAGTGCACGTGAAATCGTTGACGACCTGGTCGATGGCGCCGAGCACGTCCTGAAGGGTGCGTGCGCATGGGTGGCGTAGCGTTTCTGTTTGCCGGCCAGGGCGCCCAGCACCCCGCGATGGGCGTCGACCTGATCGAGGCATCGCCGGCCGCCGCCGAGGTGTTCGCCATTGCCGACGAGGTGCGCCCGGGGACCAGTGAGCAGTGCCGAAGCGCCTCCAAGGAGGAACTCTCGCAGACCGAGAACACGCAGCCGTGCGTGTTCGTTCACGATCTGGCAGCGGCTGCCGCCCTGCGTGAGCGCGGCGTGGTGCCTGCCGCCTGTGCGGGTTTTTCGCTTGGCGAGGTCGCCGCGCTCACCTTTGCGGGGGCGTTCGATACGCGAGCGGGCTTTGAGCTCGTGTGCGAGCGCGCGGCGCTGATGGCCGCGGCTGCCGAGCGCCATCCGGGCGGCATGCGCGCCGTCATCAAGCTCGATGCGGCGCAAGTCGAGAACCTGGCAAAACAGGCCGGCGAGGACTGCTGGCCGGTCAACTACAACAGTCCGCAGCAGACGGTTGTTGCCGGAGCGCCCGAGGCGCTGCAGGAGCTCGACGTCCTAGTAAAAGAGGCTGGCGGCCGCGCTATGAAAGTCGCGGTGTCGGGCGCATTTCATAGCCCCTATATGGCCGAGGCGACTGAGGGGCTGGCGACGTATATCCAAGCCGGCCACGCGCCGTCACCGCTGCTGATTCCGGTCATGGCAAACATGACGGCGGCGCCCTATCCGGCGGACCCGCGAGCGGCATCGGATGTCTTGGCCAATCAGGTGAGTCATGCCGTTCGTTGGGTCGACACGCTGCATGCTCTGCAGAATCAGGGCATCGACACGTTTATTGAGGTCGGCCCTGGCAAAACGCTGTCGGGCCTGGTCAAGCGTACGCTGAGCGACGTTCGCGTGTATTCGTGCGAAACGGCCGAGCAGGTCGCAGCTATTGCCGACGAGCTCGCATAGTCCACAGGGCTGTAACCCGAAAGGAATGACATGGGCAACTTGAACAACGGCGCGCTCGAGCGCAACGACTCACGTCGCGTGGCACTGGTCACGGGCGGCTCGCGGGGTATCGGCCGCGCCTGCGCTGTCGGTCTGGCGGAGGACGGCTTTGATATCGCCGTCGTCTATGCCGGCAGCGTCGATGCGGCGCGCAAGACGTGCGAAGCCTGTGAGGCGGTTGGCGCCACGGCACGCGCATATCAATGCGACGTGACCGATCCCGCTGCCGTCAACGCGTGCGTGGAAGCGGTCCTCAACGACTTTGGTTCCATTTGGGCGCTCGTCAACAACGCCGGCATCACCCGCGATGGCCTGCTCATACGCATGGGCGATGACGCATTCGATCGCGTGCTCGATGTCAATCTCAAGGGAACATTCAATATGACGCGCGCGCTCACCAAGACCTTTATGCGCCAGCGCGGCGGTTGCGTCGTCAACATGAGCTCGGTCGTGGGCCTGATGGGCAATGCCGGGCAAGCCAACTACGCTGCTTCCAAGGCAGGCGTGATAGGGCTTACCAAGGCGGTGGCGCGCGAGCTTGCGCCTCGTGGCGTACGAGCGAACGCGGTCGCCCCCGGGTTTGTCGAGACAGATATGACGGCAAAGCTCTCGGAGAAGGTGCGTACGGCAACCGAGGAACAGATTCCCCTTAAGCGCATGGCACGTCCCGAGGAAGTGGCCGGCGTGGTGCGCTTTTTAGCGAGCGATGCGGCTGCTTACATTACGGGCGAGGTCGTGCGCGTCGACGGCGGAATGGCGATGTAGAAACCAGGGCCGAAGAACGGCTTGGATGAGGAGACCATGATGGAACAGAGAGTTGCAATCACCGGCATCGGTGCCGTATCGCCGCTCGGCAACACCGCGCTTGCCACCTGGGCGGCCATGTGCGCCGGGACCTGTGGCATCGGCCCGATCACGCACTTCGATACCGATGCGTTTACCGTCAAGGTGGCGGCCGAAGTCAAGGGCTTTGACGGCAACGAGTACTTTGGCAAGCGTGACGCCAAGCATCTGGACCCCTGCGTTCAGTTTGCGATGGCGGCTTCGGACGAGGCAATGCACGATGCGGGCTTTGATGTCGAAGGCGCCATCGATCGTGAGCGCCTGGGCGTCTACGTGGGCTCGGGCGTGGGCGGCATGACGACGCTCGTCGACAACGTCCACACGATCGCCGATCGTGGACCTCGCCGCGCATCGCCCTATATGATTGCGATGATGATCCCCAACATGGCTTCGGGCAATATCGCGATCCGCCACAAGGCAAAGGGACCGACCCTGCCAGTCGTGACTGCTTGCGCGACCTCGGCCCATGCGGTGGGCGAGGCGTTCCGCGCCATCAAGCACGGCTATGCCGACGCGATCCTCGCGGGCGGCGCCGAGGCGGCCATTATCCCCGATGCCGTTGCAGGCTTTACGTCCTGCCGCGCATTGACCACCAACCCCGATCCTGCGACGGCTTGCCGCCCGTTCGATGCAGACCGCGACGGCTTTGTGATGGGCGAGGGCGCTTGCGTGCTGGTACTCGAGAGCATGGAACATGCGCAGGCGCGCGGTGCGCACATTTATGCCGAGGTCGTGGGCTACGGCAACACCGATGATGCTTATCACATCACGAGTCCCGATCCCGAGGCTGCCGGCATTGCCCGCGCGATATCGCTGGCGGTGGCCGAGGGCGACGTCAAGCCTTCCGAGGGCCTCTACATCAATGCCCACGGCACCTCGACCAAGCTTAATGATTCGTCCGAGACGGCGGGCATTAAGCGAGCGCTCGGCGAGGACGCGGCGCGCGCCGCACATGTCTCGTCGACCAAGTCGATGACGGGGCACATGATCGGTGCCACGGGGGCCATTGAGGTCATGGCCTGCGCCATGGCACTCGAGCAGGGCGTGGTGCCGCCGACCATTAACTACCACACGCCCGATTCCGCCTGCGATCTTGATTACACGCCCAATCGCGCGGTTCGCGCCGACCTTACCTGGGCGCTTTCGACCAACCTAGGCTTTGGCGGGCACAACGCCGCCATCGCGCTGCGTAGATATACGAGGAGCTAGAGCATGGATTCCAAAAGACTTGCCGAGATAGCCGATGTGATGGAGGACCGCGGCCTCACGCGCGTACGCGTTGAGGAGCCCGATGGCACCGCGGTCGAACTCGAGCGCGCGAGTGTGGCGCAGCCGGTTGCCGTGCCCATGCCTATGCCGGGTGCCGTGGCCGCTCAAGTTGCAGCTCCCACAGTCGCGCCTGCCGCACCGGAACCCGCCACGCAGACACCTGCCGCCGCGCCGGAGCCCAAGGGCACCGAGGTGACTGCTCCCATGGTGGGCGTCTTCTATGCTGCCCCTGCGCCGGGCGACGAGCCATTTGTGCGCGTGGGCTCCAAGGTCAAGGCCGGCGAGACCCTCTGCATCATCGAGGCCATGAAGGTTCTCAACGAGGTGACGGCCGAGGCAGACGGTGAGGTGCTCGAGATCTGCGTGGCCGACGGCGACCTCGTGGAGTTTGGCAGCTGCCTCATGAGGATCGGATAGGTGATATCCATGAACAAAGAAGAGCTCAAGAAGCTGTTACCGCATCGCGAGCCGATGCTTTTGCTCGACGAAGCCGAGCTGGTGGGCGACGAGGCCCACGGCAAGATCACGATTACAGGCGACGAGTACTTTTTGCAGGGACATTTTCCGGGAAACCCGGTCGTTCCCGGCGTGATTCAGTGCGAGATGCTCGCCCAGAACTGCTGCGTGCTGCTGATGGGCGATGAGGAGGCGCGCGGCGCGACGCCGTTCTACACGAGTCTGGACAAGGTGCGCTTTAAGCGTCCGGTGCGCCCGGGCGACACGGTGGATCTAGTGTGCTCCATCACGCGTGCGCGCGGGCCGTTCCGCTTTGCGACGGGTACTGCGAGCGTCAACGGTGAGGTTTGCTGCCGCGCCGATATGTCTTTTGCACTCATGCACGAAAGTTAAGGAAGGCTCCATGTTCGACAAAGTGCTCATCGCCAACCGCGGCGAAGTCGCGGTCCGTGTTATCCGCGCGTGCCGCGATATGGGCATCAAGACCGTCGCCGTTTATTCCACGGCCGATGCGGACGCGCTACACGTGCAGCTTGCCGACGAGGCGTATTGCATCGGCGGCCCGCGTCTTGCCGAGAGCTACCTCAACGACGATGCCGTGCTCACCTGTGCCGTAAAGTCGGGAGCTAAGGCAATTCATCCCGGCTATGGCTTCTTTTCCGAGAAGGCGAGCTTCGTGCGCGACTGCGACAAGTTCGGTCTGGCGTTTGTCGGTCCTTCGGCCGAGGTGATCGACAGCATGGGCGACAAGGACGCCGCACGCCGAACGGCCGCTGCTGCGGGCGTGCCCATCGTGCCGGGCTGCGATTTGCTCAAAAGCCCCGAGGAAGCAACGGCCGAGGCCGAGCGCATCGGCTGCCCCGTGCTTATTAAGGCGCGCGCGGGCGGCGGCGGTCGCGGTATTCGCAAGGTCGAGCGCGTGGAAGATGCGGCAAAGGCGTTCATCGAGGCGCGTGCCGAGGGTGAGGCCGTTTTTGGCGACGGCGAGTGCTACATGGAGAAGTTCGTTGCGCCGGCGCATCACGTTGAGGTACAGATTATGGCCGATAAGCAGGGCCATGTGTTTTCGCTCGGCGAGCGCGAGTGCTCGGTGCAGCGCCGCAACCAAAAGCTGATCGAGGAGAGCCCCGCGCCGTGCCTCGACGGACGCGATGATATTCGCGCGCGCATGCACAAGGCCGCGCGCGACCTGGCTCGTGCCGTTGGCTATGAGGGCGCTGGCACCATCGAGTTTTTGTACTCAGATGACGGCAATTTCTACTTTATGGAAATGAACACGCGCTTGCAGGTGGAGCATCCGGTTACGGAGTTTGTGACCGATACCGACCTGGTTAAGTGGCAGCTGCGCGTGGCTGCCGGCCAGCCTCTGCCCTTTGAGCAGGAGGACGTACCGGTCCGCAACCACGCCATGGAGTGCCGCATCAATGCCGAAACGCCGGACTTTCTACCGTCATGTGGAACGGTCACCGCGTTGCGTGTGCCGGGTGGTCCGCGCGTGCGCTGGGATTCCGCCATGTTTACCGGAGCGAAAGTTCCGCCGTACTACGACTCCATGCTCGGCAAGCTCATCGTGTGCGCGCCCACGCGTGACGGTGCCATTCGCAAGATGCGCTCGGCCCTGGGCGAGCTCGTGATTGAGGGCGTGAGCGAAAATAGCGAGCTTCAGCTCGACGTGCTGGCAAACGACGAGTTTTTGTCGGGCATGTATCACACCGATCTGATGGGGCATCTCTATGCTGATGAATAGGAAAGCGAAGACGGTCAACGTCCTCGAGGGGCCGATGACCGAGTCATGCGCCGAGTTTCCCGCGCGCCACGTGTTTATCAAGTGCCCGGAGTGCCGCCGTGTGATCGATGAGGCGCGCCTGCACGACAACCTCGAGGTCTGCCCTCGTTGCGGCAAACACTTTCGCGTGAGCGGTCGCGCGCGCATGCGCATGACGGTCGACGCGGGTACCTTTGAGGAATGGGATGCCAATCTGGCGTCGAAGGACTTCCTCTCGTTTCCCGGTTATGCCGACAAGCTTAAGAGCGTGAGCGAGCGTTCGGGCGAGCGCGATGCCGTTGTGTGCGGCAGGGGCAAAATCTGCGGCTGCGATACCGCGCTCTTCTTTATGGATGCCAACTTTATGATGGGCTCAATGGGCTCCGTGGTGGGCGAGAAGATCTGTCGTGTCTTTGAGCGCGCGGCCGAGTTGGGGCTGCCGGTCGTTGGCTTTACCGTATCGGGCGGCGCCCGCATGCAGGAGGGCGTGACCTCGCTCATGCAGATGGCCAAGATTTCTGCGGCGGTTAGGCGCCACAGCGAGGCGGGCGGCCTGTATATCACGGTGCTCACCGATCCCACGACCGGAGGTGTAACCGCGAGCTTTGCCATGGAGGGCGACATTATCCTGGCCGAGCCCGATGCCCTGACGGCATTTGCCGGCCCGCGCGTGATCGAGCAGAACATGCACAAGCGTCTGCCTAAGGGATTCCAGCGTTCCGAGTTTTTGCTGGAGCACGGCTTTTGCGATGCCGTTGTTCCGCGTGGTGAGATTGCGCTCACGGTAGGCGAGCTGCTGGCGCTGCACGAAGGGCACGCGCCCGGCCTGGGGGCACCGCATGAGATCGTGCATACGGGTCGTCGCGACAAAAAGCTGGGACACTTGTTTAAGCGCTCGGCCGCACCAAAAAGCGCGCTCGAAATCGTCAAACAGACTCGCTCGGCGAACCGCGCCACGGCAGGCGAGATGATCTCGTTGGGTCTCGACGGATTCGTAGAGCTGCACGGCGACCGTTACTTTGGTGACGACGCCGCCGTGGTGGGTGGCATTGGCTGGAAAGACGGACGTCCCGTGACGGTTATCGCTATCGAGCGCGGCACCACGACCAAAGAGCGCATGCGCCGCAACTTTGGTATGGCACATCCCGAGGGCTACCGCAAAGCGCGTCGCCTTATGCGCCAGGCCGAAAAGTTTGGTCGACCGGTTCTGTGCCTGGTCGATACTTCGGGCGCGTTTTGCGGCATCGGTGCCGAGGAGCGCGGCCAGGGCGAGGCGATTGCCCAGAATCTCATGGAGATGAGCGGCCTTAAGACGCCGATTGTCTCGGTTGTGACAGGCGAGGGTGGCTCTGGTGGCGCGCTGGCGCTGTCCGTGGCCGACCGCATCCTGATGCTCTCGAGCTCGGCCTATTCGGTCGTGAGCCCCGAGGCCTGTGCGTCGATCCTGTGGAAGGAAACCGAGCGCGCGAATGAGGCCGCCGAGGCGCTTAAGCTCACGGCCCCCGATCTGTTGGCGCTCGGCATTATCGATGGCATTGTTGACGATAGGGGCCTGTCGCATGAGGAGATCGCCGGTGCCGTCATGTCCTCGGCATTTGATGCCTTCGATACGCTTGGGCAGCTCGACGACGCGACCCTCACAAACCTCCGCTACGAAAAGTACCGCGCAATCGGTCAGTACCGCACGATGTGACAAAGGGACAGCCCGCATGTCACATTGGGAAAGGCGTTCCATGTCACAAGTTTCTAACACCTCGTTTACAACGACGGTTTCATCAAACGCCATGGCCGTGGTGGACTATCTGTCCAAAAGCATGATGTCGGCGTTGCCGTTTATTGTCTGCGCGGCGCTGTTCCGCACCGTGGCCGTCATTATGGGCGAAGGCATGCTTGGTCTATGGCCTGCTGATTCCGAAATCTATCGCCTGTTTTACAGCTGGCTGTATAACGCTGGCTATTACTTTTTGCCCATCTATCTTGGTTGGGCCGCTGCCCGCCAGCTCGGTTGCTCGGAGCAGCTGGGCATGATGCTGGGCGGCGTATTGATTGTGCCCGATCTGCTTAAGCTCGTTGATGCCGCATCGACGACGGGGGCATCGATGACTTTCGTGTATGGTCTACTTCCCGCGCCGGTCAACGATTACACGACGACTGTTATTCTGGTTCTCATCTCGGTGCCCGTGCTATGGCAGGTGGAGCGTTTCTTTAAGCGCACTATCCCTCAGGCTGTGGCGTTTTCTTTTGTACCGTTTGCAACCATGCTTGTCATGGTTCCGGTGTCGCTGTGTGTTACGGCGCCGGCAGGCAGCTATCTGGGCATGCTGTTGGGACAGCTTATGTTTATGCTTGGCAATTCCGGTGGCATCGTGTCGCTGCTCACGCTCATGGGGCTTGCCGCGGGCTGGGAGTTTCTTAAGATCGCGGGTGTCAGCAACGTTGTCCTATCGCTCGCCTATGCGCAGTTTATGAGTGTGGGAACGGATTCGTGCATCCTGATCGCCGCGACGATGGCAACGTTCGCCGTTTGGGGTATGCCCTTTGGCGCGTCGCTCCGCGTTGCGGATAAGGACGAGAAGGCGCTCATGCTGGGCTATTCAATCTCGGGTGTTCTTGGCGGCGTAAGCGAGCCGGCGCTGTACGGTTGCGGCTTTAAATATGGCAGGTGCCTGACGTGCATGGCCATTGGCGGTGCCGTCGGAGGCCTTGTTGCGGCCGTGGGCCACGTTACGGCCTATACCATTGGCATGACGAATGTCCTCATGGTCATTGGCTTTGCCACGGGCGGCATCTCGAACCTGCTGTGGTGCTGTGTTGCCGGCGGTGTGGCATTTGCGGTGTCTGCGGCGCTGAGCTACTGCTTTGGCGTGGTGCCGGCGAAGGGGCAGACGACGGGGGACGGAGCTGATTCACCCGAAACCTCGAAGAGCGTGGCCGAAGCAAGCGCATAAACCTGTGCGACAAAGGGCGATTTCTTTGTCATGTTCCAAGGTCGTGGCCCGTGTGGGTTGCGGCCTTTTTGTATCTGTGGGGCAAAGTGGCTACACTACAATCCGTTTGAGCAATAGATATATAGGTAGTACCGTGGGGGCGGATATAGATGGTTGAGTGGATTGTTCGTCGTGCGCAGGGCGACCGTGCGCGCGTGGGCACGTTGACGGGCGTGGTGTGTATTCTCGCCAATGTGGCACTATGTGCTGCGAAGGGCGTAATTGGCATGCTGTCGGGATCGGTTTCGATCGTGGCGGACGCTATGAACAACCTGTCCGATGCCAGCTCGAATATCGTGAGCGTGCTGGGCTTTAGGCTGGCGAGCAAGCCGGCCGACCCCGAGCATCCTTACGGACATGGCCGCTACGAGTATCTCTCGGGTCTGGTCGTGGCGGCACTCGTACTGCTTATTGGCATCGAACTGGTGAAGTCCTCGGTGGAGCGTATCGTCAACCCGGAGCCTGTCGAGTTCTCGCTTGCCCTGGTGGCAGTCTTGGCGCTTTCGATGGTTGTAAAGCTCTGGATGGCGGCCCTCAACCAAAAGCTCGGCGATCGCATTGAGTCCGAGACGCTGCATGCGACCGCGCAGGATTCCAAGAACGATGTTCTTGCTACGGGCGCCGTGTTAGCGTGCGCAATTGTTTCGCAGTTGACGCACATCAATCTTGACGCATGGGTCGGCCTTGCCGTTGGCGCCTATATTGGCTGGAGTGGTTTTGAGCTTATCCAAGATACGGTGAGCCCGCTTTTGGGCCAGGCGCCCGATCCCAGGCTGGTCAAGCACATTCGAGACAAGATCATGAGCTATCCCGGCGTTTTGGGCGTCCACGACCTTATGGTTCACGATTATGGTCCGGGCAGGAAGTTTGCAAGTGCGCACGCCGAGATGGCGGCCGAGACCAGCCCGCTGGAAAGTCACGACACACTCGATAACATCGAGCAGTCGTTTAGGGATGAGGACGGCATGATCGTCACGCTCCATTACGACCCCATCGTGACCGACGATCCAAAGGTGGCGAGCATGCGTCTGCGCATCAACGCTATGGCTCAAGAGATTGATAGCCGCCTCTCGATCCACGACCTACGCTGTGTTCCGGGCCCCACGCATACCAACGTGATCTTTGACTGCGTACGTCCCTCGGATTTGGCGATGAGCGCCGAGGACCTGAAGCGCGCGCTGGCGAAACGGGTCGAATCGGAATATCCCAAGTCGGTCGCCAAGATCACGATCGACGAAGACTACGTAGGCCATACCCACGAGTAGGGCTGTGCCAGCAAAGCAAGTTATACAGAAGGGGAGAGCATGAAGCGTCTATATCTACTCCGCCACGGTCAGACAGAATTCAACGTTAAAAAGCTCGTCCAGGGCCGCTGCGATTCTCCGTTGACCGATCTGGGCCGCAAGCAAGCGGGAATGGCAGCCGCATGGCTCAAAGCCCACGGCGTCGTCCCCGACAAAGTGGTCTCTTCGCCCTTAGGCCGAGCCATGGACACGGCTCAGCTCGTCGCTACCGGACTCCTTGGCCCGGACGCAGCAGTCGAGCCCTGCGAAGGCATCATCGAGCGCAGCTACGGCACCTTCGAAGAAGGCCCCCACGACGCGCTACCCACCGACGTCTGGGACCCCGGCGAGGACTTGGTCCCCTTCGGAGGAGAAGGAAGCCGCGCGCTGCAAGAGCGCATGGTAGGCACCCTCACCAATCTCATGGGCTCTGAGGGCATCGAAACCCTTCTAGCAGTAAGCCACGGCAGCGCCAGCCGCCAATTCATCAAGGCTGCAGCCCCAGAGGGCTTCGAGCTCCCAGCAAAACTCCCCAACTGCGCCATTATGATTTTCGATTTTGATGAGGCGGAGCCACAAGTAGAGGGCGAGCCAATGCAATGCAAGTTCACCCTCCAGCAAATAGTGGACCCCCAACAAAGTCATTAGCCTGAGCGAGCAGAGTTAAGCAGACATCAACGTGTCGTCTCCCGAGCACGGCGGAGGGCCGGAGAAATATATTAAGGTCATCGCGAGTTCCGCACGCAAAGGAGAGCACTTAATGTGCTCTCCGTCTTGCGCAGGACTGTAGAGCAGGGACCTTAATATATTTCTCCGGCCCTCCGCCGTGCTCGGGAGCCATCCACGCACTTTACCTGCGTAAACAATGTGAGTGAAATATGAATCTCGATGGATACGCCCGCAGCCGTGTATACTAAACAGCTGTGTGAAACCAGGGGAGTATTCTGGCTGGACAAAATGCCTGCTTAATAGGGTTGTCAGGTAGTCCGGGCGAAATACAAGGCTGGGGAGCACGTCGTGTAAGTAGTGGTCCTCTAGGGGCGTACGCTCGGTGGTGTACGCATTGTCCCAAGACCACGCGAGAGTTGGGATCATATCTTGATCAGCATGATTCTCGGCCGCAAGATTGGCATGACCCAGGTTTGGGACGAGGACGATAACGTCGTTCCCGTCACGGTCATCCAGGCTGGCCCCTGCGCTGTCTCGCAGGTTAAAACTCAGGCAACCGACGGCTATGACGCCGTCCAGATCGGTTTCGGCGACATCAAGGCCAAGAACGTGAACAAGCCCATGGCTGGTCACTTCGCCAAGGCCGGCGTCGAGCCTGTCCGCTTCCTTCGTGAGGTCCGCGTCGAGAACGGCGAGGAGCACAAGGTCGGCGAGGTCGTCACCGTCGCTGATTTCGCTGATGTCGAGAAGGTCGACGTCATCGGTACCTCCAAGGGTAAGGGCTTCCAGGGTCGCATCAAGCGCTGGGGTCAGCGCCGCGGTCCTATGACGCATGGTTCTCACTTCCAGCGTCACCCCGGTTCTATCGGTCAGTGCGCCTATCCTGCGCGCGTCCTCAAGGGCGTCAAGATGGCCGGTCACATGGGTAACGAGCGCGTTACCGTCAAGAACCTTTCCGTTGTCCGCATCGATGCCGAGCAGAACCTCATCTTGGTCAAGGGCGCTGTCCCGGGTGCCAAGAATGGTCTCGTCGCCATCCGTATGGCCTAAGGGCCCAGCCCATTTAGCCCAGCGTCATACCAAGGAGAACACTTAAATGGCAAAGTTTGAAGTAAAGAACAGCGAGGGCAAGAAGGTCGCCGAGGCCGAGCTCGCCGCTGAGGTGTACGGCATCGAGCCGAACATCCACGTTATGCACCACATCGTCAAGTGCCAGATGGCCTCTTGGCGTCAGGGCACCCAGTCTGCTAAGGGCCGCTCTGAGGTTTCCGGTGGCGGCAAGAAGCCTTGGCGTCAGAAGGGCACCGGCCGTGCCCGCCAGGGTTCCATCCGTGCTGCCCAGTGGCGTCACGGTGGCGTTGTCTTCGCCCCCAAGCCCCGTTCCTACGCTAAGCGTATGAACAACAAGGAGGTCAAGCTGGCTATGCGCTCCGCGCTGTCCGCCAAGCTGGCCGATGGCGAGCTCGTGCTCGTCGACGACTACGGCTTCGAGAAGCCTTCCACCAAGGCTGCCGTTGCCATGCTCAAGGCTCTTGGCCTTGAGGGCAAGCGTCTGACCATCATCGTTCGCGATGAGGACGTCAACGCCTACCTGTCGTTCCGCAATATTCCCAAGACGTTCATCATCACCGCTGACGAGGCCAACACCTACGATCTCGTCAACAACAACGCTGTGCTGATGCCCGCCGACATCGCCGCTCACTTCGGGGAGGTGCTTGCATAAATGACCGCCCACGAGATCATTATCCGTCCGATCGTGTCCGAGCGTTCCTTCTCCGGTATGGAGCTGAACAAGTACACGTTCGAGGTCGCCAAGGATGCTAACAAGTATCAGATCAAGGACGCTGTCGAGGAGATCTTCGGCGTCAAGGTCGTTCGCGTGAACACCCTGACGGTCAAGCCCAAGACCAAGCGCGTGCGCTATGTCGCCGGCAAGACCCGTTCTTGGAAGAAGGCCATCGTCACGCTGGCCGAGGGCGACACCATCGAGGTCTTTGGCAACCAGGCCTAAGACTCGCTGCTGTTGAGTGAGCTCATGCCTCCCAAATAGGGGAGGCGAGAGCTCAAGGTTTTGGGCGTATAAAATGGACACGCCCGGAACCGTGTATACGTCCGGTGTCATCGCACCCGAGGCAGAACCTCGAATCCCTGTCTGCGATGGCTAACGGATTCCTATTGAAAGGGATTGTAATGGCTGTAAAGCACCTTAAGCCGACCTCCGCTGGTAGGCGTTGGCAGACGATCTCCGACTTCTCCGAGATCACCTGCACCAAGCCCGAGAAGTCTCTTCTCGAGCCCCTGCCCAAGAAGGCCGGTCGTAACAACAACGGCCGCATCACCACCCGCCACCAGGGCGGCGGCGTGAAGCGTCGTTACCGCGTGATCGACTTCAAGCGCAACAAGGACGGCGTGCCCGCCAAGGTTGCCACGATCGAGTACGATCCGAACCGTTCCGCTCGCATCGCTCTGCTGCACTACGCTGACGGTGAGAAGCGCTACATCCTGGCCCCCAAGGGCCTCGAGGTCGGTCAGACCATCATGTCCGGTTCTGACGCCGACATCAAGCCGGGCAACGCTCTGCCCCTCGCCGACATCCCCGTCGGTACGCTCATCCACGCCGTCGAGTTCCAGCCGGGCAAGGGCGCTGCTATCGCCCGTTCCGCCGGTAACTCCTGCCAGCTGATGGGTAAGGAGGGCAAGTACGCCATCGTCCGTATGCCTTCCTCCGAGATGCGCCGCATCCTCGTTACCTGCCGCGCCACCGTCGGTGAGGTCGGCAACGCCGATCACGCCAACATCGTCATCGGCAAGGCCGGCCGTAAGCGTCACATGAACGTGCGCCCGACCGTCCGCGGTACCGTCATGAACCCTGTCGACCACCCGCACGGCGGTGGCGAGGGCAAGAACCACACCTCTGGTCGTCCCTCCGTTACCCCCTGGGGTAAGCCGACGAAGGGCCTTCGTACGCGCAAGAAGAAGAAGGTCTCGAACCAGCACATTATTCGTCGCCGTAAGAAGTAATTTCGGATACCGAGTTTTAGGAGAAAGCACTTATGAGCAGAAGTCTCAAAAAGGGCCCGTTCGTGGAGACTCGCCTTCTCTCGCGTATCACCGCGATGAACGAGGCTGGCAAGAAGGACGTCGTGAAGACCTGGTCCCGCGCGTCTACCATCTTCCCCGAGATGGTTGGTCACACCATCGCCGTCCACGACGGCCGCAAGCATGTGCCCGTGTATGTTACCGAGTCCATGGTTGGTCACAAGCTCGGCGAGTTCGCGCCGACTCGTACGTTCCGTGGCCACAAGGCCAAATAGGGGGTTAACCGTAAATGGCAACTAAGTCTATTGAAACTGAGGCCACCGAGGTTCGCGCCGTCGCTAAGTACGTGCGTGTTTCCCCCAGCAAGGCCCGCCTGGTGGTCGATCTGATCCGCCGCAAGCCTGTCGCTCAGGCCTTCGACATCCTCCACTTCTGCGACCGCGCCGTCGCCGTGGATGTCGAGAAGGTTCTCCGTTCCGCCGTTGCGAACGCCGAGAACAACAACGGTCTGCGTGCCGACAACCTGGTTGTCGCCGCTGCCTATGTTGACGAGGGTCCGACGCTTAAGCGCATCCGTCCCCGCGCCAAGGGTTCCGCTTCTCGCATTCTGAAGCGTACTTCCCACATCACCGTCGTCGTTGCTCCTCGAAAGGAGGCGTAAAGCTGTATGGGTCAGAAAGTCTACCCCACCGGCTTCCGTCTTGGCATCACCGAGAACTGGCGCTCCCGCTGGTTCGCAGAGAAGGATTACGCTAAGACCCTCGGTAACGATCTCGAGATCCGCAAGTACCTCGAGAAGCGTCTTTCCCGCGCAGCTGTCTCCCGCGTCGAGATCGAGCGCGCTGGCGACAAGGTGAAGGTCATCATCCTCACCGCTCGCCCCGGCGTTGTCATCGGTAAGAAGGGTGCCGAGATCGATACCCTCCGCACCGAGCTCGAGAAGGTCGCTGGCGTCTCCAAGGGCCAGCTCTCCGTCGACGTTGTCGAGATTAAGCGCCCCGAGCTCGACGCCAACCTCGTTGCTCAGTCTATCGCCGAGCAGCTCGAGGGCCGCGTTGCCTTCCGTCGCGCTATGCGCAAGGCTGTCCAGTCTGCCCGCAAGGCCGGCGCTAAGGGCATCCGTATCCAGTGCTCCGGTCGTCTCGGCGGTGCCGAGATGGGCCGTCGTGAGTGGTACCGCGAGGGTCGCGTGCCTCTGCATACCCTCCGTGCCAAGATCGACTACGGCACGGCTGTCGCCAGCACCACCATGGGCGCTTGCGGCGTGAAGGTCTGGATCTACCTGGGCGAGAAGCTCCCGGGCCAGCCTGTTCCCAACCCTGCACTCGAGGGCTCTTCCCGTCCTCGTCGTCGTAACTCCGAGAGGAGGGGTCAGTAGTGCTTGCCCCTAAGCGTATTCTTCACCGCAAGGTGCAGCGTGGCTCCATGAAGGGCCAGGCCAAGGGTAATACCGAGCTGCATTTCGGCGAGTTTGGTATCCAGGCTCTCGAGGCCCATTGGATCACCAACCGTCAGATCGAGGCCGCTCGTATTGCCATGACCCGCTACATGAAGCGTGGCGGTCGTGTCTACATCACGATCTTCCCCGATAAGCCCATCACCAAGAAGCCTGCCGAGACTCGCATGGGTTCTGGTAAGGGTAACCCCGAGGAGTGGGTGGCCGTCGTCAAGCCCGGCCGCATCATGTTCGAGGTCAAGGGCGTGCCCGAGGAGGTCGCTCGCGAGGCTCTGCGTCTTGCACAGCACAAGCTTCCCATCAAGACCAAGATTGTTGCTGCCAAGAACGCTGAGCAGCGCATCGAGAAGGAGATGGCTGAGGAGGCCGCTCTCGAGGCCAAGTGGGCTGCTGAGGACGCCGCCGCCGCCAAGGAGGAGAACTAATGAAGCCCGCAGAGATTCGTGAGCTCTCGGACGCTCAGCTCGTTGAGAAGCTGAAGGAAATGCGCGCCGAGCTCTTTAACCTTCGTTTCCAGATGGCCACCAGCCAGCTGGACAACACCGCTCGCGTCAACACCGTGAAGAAGGACATCGCTCGCGTCCTCACGGAGCAGCGCGCCCGCGAGATCGCAGCGGAGAAGTCCGCTGTCGCCGAGTAGGACCTAAGGAGAGAACATGACTGATTCGCGTAACTCGCGTAAGGTCCGTACGGGTGTCGTTACCTCCGTCTCCGGTGCCAAGACCATTGTTGTCACCATCACCGAGCGCAAGCGTCACCCCAAGTACGGCAAGATGATGACCAGCTCCAAGAAGCTGCACGCTCACGACGAGGAGTGCACGGCTGGCGTGGGCGACACCGTCCGCGTTATGGAGACCCGTCCTATGTCCAAGATGAAGCGTTGGCGCCTCATCGAGGTCGTCGAGCGCGCTAAATAAGCAGTCGCTCTTACGACTTGTACGTTTCCGAAGATGTGCGTATGCCTGGCTTGCATACCACGGGCCGTATAAAGGCTGCGCACCTCTCTTCGGTTCTTAGTTCGGAGGAACATCTACCATGATTCAGATGCAAACCATGCTGAACGTCGCCGACAACTCCGGCGCTCGCAAGATTCGCTGCATCAAGGTGCTTGGCGGTTCCAAGCGTCGTTATGCAGGCATCGGCGATGTGTTCATCGGTGCTGTCCAGGAGGCTACCCCTGGCGCCAACGTCAAGAAGAAGGACGTTGTCCGTTGCGTCGTCGTTCGCACCGTTAAGGAGATCCGCCGCAAGGATGGCTCCTACATTCGCTTTGATGAGAACGCCTGCGTTGTCATCAACAACGATGGTTCGCCCGTCGGCACCCGTATCTTCGGGCCCGTCGCTCGCGAGCTTCGTGACAAGAAGTACATGAAGATCGTCTCGCTCGCTCCCGAGACCCTGTAGTTAGGGGAGATATATGTATATCAAGAAGGGCGATAAGGTCCAGGTTCTCTCTGGTAAGGATCGCGGCAAGCAGGGCGTTGTCCTGCGTGCTCTCCCCGCCGAGAACAAGGTCGTTGTCGAGGGCGTTTCGGTCGTCAAGAAGGCCGTCAAGCCCAACGCTGCCAACCAGCAGGGCGGCATCGTTTCGCAGGAGGCTCCCATCGACGCCTCCAACGTCAATCTCGTCTGCCCCGAGTGCGGTAAGGTTACCCGCGTCGGTCACGAGAAGGACGGCAAGAACAAGCTGCGCGTCTGCAAGAAGTGCGGTCACAAGTTCTAAGCTGCCCGCAACATCAAGTTGCTAGCAAAGGCCCGGATGCCACGGCACCCGGGCCTTTTTCTATCCCCACTCGATGACTTCGGTTCTGCCGTCCCGTCATTCCGGTTGCATCCAGTTTTCGGTGCCGTCTCGAATCGAGTGCCGCCAGGTGACACCCTGTCGCGTTTCGTCGGCTTCGGGGACAAAAGTCGGGACAACTCCAAAAACTATTTTCGAACTCAGGGCTTTGAGTTTTTGTTTTTGTCCCAAAGGGCGCGGCGGGATGCCTTTGGAGGCTCGATAGCGCCGAAAACGCCCGTTTTGAAACTTAAATGCCTTTTCGCGTGCAAGCCGCCAGCTGCAATAGGAAGTGAATCAACGCAGGTGGCTTTCAAGCAGTTTGCAAAACTGCAGGTCGCAGGTCTTCATTGCCAGTAGGAGAAATGAGTAGTCTCAGGTGGCTTGCCCATGAGTTGACGAACGGGATTTGAGATTACGCTGACGTCCGGAAACGCTTCGAGCACGGCGTTACGTTTTTGGGGTTTGGGCGTAGCCCCTGCACCCGCGAGCGCGGGCCTTAAGCCCGCCGAGAGGGTGACGCGTCGAAAACGAAGGGGAAAGAGAGAAGGGGCCGTCCCTATCATTCAGGTTGCGACCGAAGAAGACAAGGAGACCCCCTGAGCCTGAATGATGCCCCACAGACCGCGTCCGACCGAGCTCAAGCCGAGCTTTTCCTGACGTCCTCCTTCGCGGAGATGATGGCTGGATTGGCTATGGATTGGCAACACTTATTTGGACGATTCCGGGAGGGACGGCCCCGCCTCCCTGAACTCGACCGGCGACATGAAGCCCAGCGTCGAGTGGATCCTGAAGTTGTTGTACCAGTGCACGTAATCCAAGAGCTTGGCTCGGAGCTCGCGCGTCCCTCCTCGATCCTTCGGAGTGGCCGACGATTTCCCCGTTGCAGAGGTCGACGAGCAGGCAGACGTAGTTCCACGACGCCCCGACGCGCACGCAGGCCAAGTCGCTGCATATATGGGTGTACGGCGCCCTGCCGCCGAAGCCGCGCGCGACGACGTTCGACACGTCGGCCTCGTTGATCGCCCCGGGGTGCACCTTGAACCTTTTCCTGCCGTATGCGCCGGCCAGGCCGTTCTCCCTCATGATGCGGCAGACGCGGCGCCGGCTGACGGTAACGCCCGACCTCCCGGGCGACGCCTTGATCTTGCGCGATCCGTTCCGGCCCTTGCTGGCGGCGTGCGCCGCCGCGGCCGCCGTCGCCCCCGACATTAAGGTCCTCAAGGGCCGCGTCGTCTCCGGCGACCAGTTTGTCTCGCCCGCGGAACAGAAGGAGAGAATCCTCGCGATCTTCGGCGACCTGTGCTGCGAGATGGAGGGCTGCACCATCGCGCAGGCCGCCTATCTCAACGGCGTGCCCCTCGTCGTCGTGCGCGCCATCAGCGACAAGCCCTGCGCCGAGGGCCGGGTCGTCGACTACAACACCTTCGAGAAGAAGGCCGCCTGCGACTGCGCCCGCATCGCCGCGCGCATGGTTAAGCTTTAGGCCCTGCGCGCCGGGGCCCTTCTTTATGTTGGGACCCCGGCGCGCCGGGGCCCTTTCCAAAGCGAAGTGTCGAGACGAAGTGTTGAGCGTCGGCCCTGAATGTTCAATGGCCGTTGTTTTCTGCCCCTCAAGTGGTGGACTTTTCCTCGGAGCTGTTGATTCCCCCACGCGCCCCCTTCCGTTCTCTGTTCTCCCCTTATACTCCTTGTACGAGGAGGTAAGAAGTCATGGACAAGACCACACAGGACAGCTTGGCAAAGAAACCCGTCGACATGAGGGACAGGATTCTCGAGCATCTCGAGGCCCTCACCTCTGTCGTCTCGCTCGACGACCTTGCCCGTCTGTCCACCTCCGACATCGCCGAGACGCTCATCATCTCCAGGAGCCTGGCGAGCCAGTACCTCAACGACCTTGTTCGCGCCGGTCTTGTGGTTAAGGTGGCGGGCAGGCCTGTCCGTTATTTTCATCGCCGCGCGTTCCAGAAGCGTTTTCAGGTAAAGCTCTCTGCAAGCGAGTACGCCTCGCTCGCCGACCTCATCCAAGCGACGGGAATCGCCGATCACCGCGACTTCGCGCGTGCCGTGGGCTTCGACATGAGCCTCAGCTCCGTTGTCGAGCAGTGCAAGGCTGCGGTTCAGTACCCTCCGTTTGGCCTGCCCATCCTCTTGAGCGGCGGCGTGGGTGTCGGTAAGTCTTTCCTTTCTCGCCTTGTGTACGAGTACGGCAAGAACCAGGGCTTGCTGTCCCGCGACTCCTCCTATGTGCGCATCGACTGCGCCGGGGTCCCGGACGCCGCCTCGTTCAACGGGCTTCTTGACGAGTCGATCGCGAAAGCGCGCGGGGGTGTGGTCTTTGTCAACGGCATCGAGGCACTCTCTCCCTCTGCGATGGAGCACTGCCTTGCGACGGCCCTCGGGCTCGATGCCTCCCAGGATGCGCCGCGCGCTCGCCTCGTTCTTTCGACGACGCTTTCCGCCGATGACCTGAAGGTTTCCTCGGCCTACAGCAAAATGCCCATCTGTGCCCGCGTCCCCTCACTCAAGGAGCGGACCCCCGAGGAGCGCGAGGATCTCATCTTGAGCTTCCTGCGCAGCGAGGGGTGCCGAATCGGTTCTGATGTGAAGATCAGCCGCGGCGCATACCGTTGCCTCGTGAACGCGGACTTTTCCGATAACATCGCCGGCTTGCGCGCCTGCGTGACGAACTGCTGCGCCAAAGCGTTCCTCAATCGCGAGGGCGACTACGTCGTCGTTCGCCCGTATCTTCTTCCCAGCGGGCTCCTCTCCTCCGCGCAGATCGATCAACAGCCCGACGATGGCGTTCTGATTGACGCGTCTCTGGATGCCGCCGAGAGCACAGGGCCGGTCGAGCAGGCGCTCGATGCCCTGTGCTCCCTCGATGAGCGATTCTGCGCCGGGGAGCTCTCTGTCTCCGAGCTTGTCTCGCAAGCTGTCTCCGCTGTGCGCGGCGTTGAGGATCACTTGATCTTCGACCACGGCGTCGCCTCCTCGAGGTCGCGCGCCTTCGAGCGCGTCGTGGGCGCGGTCCTTGCCGACGCAGGCTCTTCTTATGGCATCGAGCTTTCGAGGAAGGTCGCTTTTCTACTGGCCCAGGAGATTTGCCTGCAGTTGTGGCCGGGTATCGGCCTGGCTAAGCGAAAGTCTGCCTGTGCGGAGCAAATCTCCCATCTCCTCGGTGCCGTGACCTCCGGATTGCCGTTTGCCTCGAGTGTCTCCGATCAGGTCGCCGCAGACGTGGAAGGGGCGCTGGGAATCTCGCTCGATCACTTCACGAAGACGCTTCTGACGCTGTGCGTCGCATCGGAGTCTCGCGATGCGAAGGCCCTTCGGACGCTCTGCGTCATCTTGTCCCACGGCTACTCAACGGCGACGAGCATCGCCGACGCGGCGAACCGTATGCTCGGCATGCATGTGTACGAGGCTGTCGACATGCCCTACGACCAGCAGCTGAAGGACATCGTCGGTCCGCTCCAGCGCCTCGTCGACCGCCATTCCTACTGTACCGGGGTCGTGTTCCTCGTCGACATGGGCTCCTTGGAGGAGGCCTATAAGGCCCTCGAGAACGTTACCGACTCCACTATCGGCGTGGTGAACAACGTCTCTACCGGTCTTGCGCTCGAGATCGGGGTCGGGCTGCTCGGCGGCAAGTCCATCGCCGAGGTTCTTGGCGATGCGACCGCCGCGTGCGTGACGCACTGCAAGGTGATCGAGCGCGTCAACCGTGAGGACGCCATCGTCTTCTGCTCCGAGTCCGGGGTCGACGCCGCGGAGAGGATACGCCAGCTCGTCTCGCAGAGCCTCCCGCGCACCATAGGCGCGCGCCTGCTCACGAGGCCCTTCAAGCAGCTCGTCGCGAACGGGTCGAACGACGCCGTTTTCTCCGAGCACCGCGTCTGCGCCGTCATCGGCACGGGAGACCCCGGGGTCGCCTCCGTCCCCTTCGTCGCCCTCGAGGACATCATGTCGACGGCGTCCGCCTCTAAAGTTGATGCCGTGTTCGGCAGGTGGCTTGACGCTTCCGAGCTCTCTTCTTTCCACGAGAAGCTGCTCTCGAACATGACGCTGCAGAACGTCATCCGCTCCATCACCATCCTCGACCCGGAGCGGCTATTCCATGAGATCGAGAGCGCCGTGCACGAGCTTCAGCGCAGGACAGGCGAGAAGATCGGCAGCAACGCCATCATTGGGCTCTACGTTCACCTCTGCTGTCTCGTCGAGCGCCTTGTTACCAGAAACCCCATTGAGACCTACGTTGGCCAGGACCGCTTCGAGGAGGAACGCGCCGATTTCATCGAGTCCTTCAGGCAGAGCTTCTCGAGCATCTCGACGCGCTATCGCGTAGAGGTTCCCGTAAGCGAGATCGCATATGTCTTCGACTACATAAGCGTGAGCGCCGCCCCGGCGCGAGAAGAGCGCCTCGGCTCCTCGGACCTCCTGCTCGACGAGTGACCTTCCCCGCGCCGCCGCAAGCTGACCGCGCGTCCTCAATAATCCGATAACCCCTTGCCCGGCGCGAATCCGGATAGTGCCGAGGCAGTACCGAACGCAAAACTTCATTTGATAGGAGCAAACATGAGTGTTGTTATGGCACGAATCGACAATCGCCTGCTTCACGGCATCATCGTGACGCAGTGGGCCCCGGTGTCGGGCGCGACCCGAGTCATGGTCATCGACGACAAGGTCGCCGGCGACGAGGTCCTGAAGTCCACCATGAGGATGGCGCGCCCCGCGGGCATGGCCGTTTCGATCATCTCCGAGCAGACCGCGCTCAAGAACTTCGCCGCGGGCAAGTACGACCGCGAGAAGGTCTTCGTCATCGCCAAGGAGCCCGAGACGATGCTTCGCCTGGTCGAGTCGGGCGTCGAGCTCCCGTCGCTGGTCGTCGGCGGCTCGCTCGTCAAGGAGGACAGCATCCAGCTCACCCAGCGCGCCTACGCCTCCGCCGAGAACGTCCAGAGCTACAAGGCGCTCATCGCCCGTGGCGTCAAGGTGACGGCCCAGTTCGTGCCCGCCGACAAGCCCGTCTCCGTCGCAGACCTCATCTAAGGGGGAAATATGGTCAACTTCACTATCCTGCAGGTCGTCCTTTTGACCCTGCTGGCCTTCATCAAGCACGTGGACTACTACGGCATCCCGATGATCTTCGTCAATTACGCCGTTTTCTGGGGCCTCATCACCGGAGTCGTCATGGGCGACTGGAAGACCGGCCTTGTCATCGGCGGCACCATTCAGCTCATGCAGCTCGGCGTCGCGGGCTTCGGCGGCTCCTCCATTCCCGACTACGGCACGATGGCCATCATCGCCACCGCCTACGGCGTGACCCTGGGCTCCGACACGGGCCTCGCCATCGGCCTGCCGGTCGGCATGCTCGGCATCCAGCTCGACGTCGTCGCCAAGATTCTCAACGGCTTTGTCGTCGAGAAGTCTCAGAAGTTCTGCAACGAGGGTAAGTTCAATCAGATGAACGCCATCCTGTGGGTCTGCCCCGCGCTCTTCGGCCTGTGCGCCGCCCTGCCCGTCTTTGTCTCCGTGACGCTCGGCCAGCCCGCCGTCAACTGGCTCCTCGAGGTCATGCCCCAGTGGTTCCTCTCCGGCCTCACCCTCGCCGGCAAGATGCTCCCGGCCGTCGGTATCGCCATGCTGCTCCGCTACATGCCAACCGCCAAGTACTTCCAGTACCTGCTCGCCGGCTTCTTCCTCTCGGCCTTCCTGAACGTGCCCATCATCGGCGCCGCCATCGTCGGCGTTGCCCTCGCGATTGCGTTCTACCAGCGTGCCGAGAGGGACACCGAGCTCGCCGCCCACGCTTCCGCAGACGCCTTCATCGGAGAGGATGAGTAACCATGGAAAACGAGAACATCACCGCCGTCGCCGAGGGCAAGCCCTCCGGCTACAAGGTCACCAAGAAGGACCTGCGCAACGCGAACTGGCGCTGGCTCATGAGCGTGTGCACCTTCAACTACCAGACCCAGCAGGGCGCCTCAGTCGCCTACGCCCTCTCGCCGGTCCTGAGGAAGATCTACACGAACGACGAGGACTATAAGCAAGCGCTCAACAACCACTTCCGCTACTACAACACCCAGCCTTGGCTCGCCGCCATCATCCTTGGCGCCTGCGTGGCCATGGAGGAGCGCGACGGCCTAGCGGCGGCGGACGCCGTCCAAGACCTGAAGATCGGCACCATGGGACCGCTCGCCGGCGTCGGCGACTCCCTGCTCATGACCATGATCCCGACCATCATGGGCTCCATCGCCGCCTACATGGCCATCGAGGGCAACCCCGTGGGAGCCGGCATCTGGTTCGCGCTCATCCTGGCCATCTTCTGGGTCCGCATGCACGCCCTCGAGTTCGGCTACAAGCAGGGCGTGAAGCTCGTCACCGACTTCAGCGAGAAGCTTCCCAACCTCACTGCCGCCGCCTCCGTGCTCGGCCTCACCGTGGTCGGCTGCCTCATCGCCTCGGTCATCGGCGTCACCTGCCCGATTAGCTTCAGCTTCGGCGACGTCGCGATGGAGATTCAGCCGCTGCTCGACAAGATCCTGCCTGCCATGATCCCCGCCGCCATCACGGGAAGCGCGTATTACCTTCTTACCAAGAAGAACGCGAGCATGACGGCCCTCATCCTCGTGGTGATCGTCCTCGCGATGGTCGCCTCCGCCGCCGGCATCCTCGCCTAGCTTCGACCCAAGAGATTGGTGAATCAATGAGAAAGATAGTTGTGGCGAGCCATTCCCTTCTCGCCCAGGGCTTCAAGGACACCCTCGAGTTCCTTACGGGTAAGGGCGACGCCGTCAACGCCGTGTGCGCCTACGTGAACGACAACGGCGAGGGGCTCGACGCGGCGGTCGAGGCGGCTCTTTCGGGCACTGACGAGGTCGTCGTCCTCACCGACGCGTACGGCGGCAGCGTGAACCAGCGCTTTTCCCGCTTCGCCTCCGACCGGATCCACGTGATCGCGGGTGTCAACCTCCCGCTCGCCATGACGGTCGCGCTCGCGCGCCCCGACGAGAAACTCGACTTCGACGCCCTCGTCAACGAGGCGCGCCAGCAGATCATCTACGTGAACGGTGCCAGTTCCGCCGAGTGCGACGACGACGAATAGAGGAGGTCGACGATGAGAGAGTTCCTTAAGGACGTGTGGATGCACGGCGGTGAGGAAAGCCGCGCCATCACCCCCGAGAACATCACGGGCGAGAAGGGCCGCGCCGCCATGTCGGCCAGCCACCTCGGCGTCGGCCGCAAGGGCTCGTGCTGCGTGCCCCTTGAGTCCGGCGAGACCATCACGCTCGCGGACATCGAGGGCCCCGGCATCATCCGCCACATCTGGATGACCGTCCCCGACAAGACCGCCGCTGGCAGCTTCGTCATGCGTGACCTCGTGCTGCGCTTCTACTGGGACGACGAGGAGACCCCCTCGGTCGAGTGCCCTGTCGGCGACTTCTTCTGCAACGGCTTCGGTGAGCGCGCCATCGTCAACTCGATGCCCATCTGCGTGAACCCGACGGGCGGCATGAACTGCTACTTCGAGATGCCCTTCAGGAAGCACGCCAAGGTCACGCTTACGAGCGAGCACCCCGGGTTCATTAAGTACATCTTCTACACGTTCAACTACGCGCTCACCGACGTGCCGGACGACGCCATGTACTTCCACGCCCGCTTTAACCGCGAGCGCAGCACCCGCAGGGGCGTCGACTACACCGTGCTCGACGGCGTGCGCGGCAAGGGCTACTACGTCGGCACCTACATGGCCCTTTGCGCCCTGGAGCGCTATTGGTGGGGCGAGGGCGAGATGAAGTTCTTCCTCGACGGCGACGAGGAGTTCCCCACGGTCACCTCGACGGGAGCCGAGGACTACTTCGGCGGTGCCTGGGCCTTCCTCGACAGGCCGCCCCACGCGCTGCCCGAGGCGCAGTGCTTCAACACGCTGTTCGCCGGCTACCCGTACCGCTCGACGCGCGACGCCACGCGCGACCGCTTCAGCGCGGGCAAGCCGAACCCGAATCCGATGCTCGCGACTAACGACGACGCGCTGCCCAGGCACGGCCTCTACAGGTGGCACCTTCCCGACCCGATCTCGTTCAAGGAGGACCTGCGCGTGACGTTCCAGGACCTCGGCAACGACGACATCAAGCTCTACGAGCGCGAGGACGACATCTCCACCGTCGCCTACTGGTACCAAAGTGAGCCGCACGCCGTGCTCGCCCCGTTTGCCGCAAGGCAGGACCGCGTGCCCAGGTAGGGTCGCCTCGAAACAAGCCAACGTTATGGGCGCCCGCGGTTGACCATGACTGCGGGCGTCCCTTTGTAAGGAGGATCACATGAGCGAAAAGCAAATGAGGCTCGGCGCCCTCGAAGCCGGCGGGACCAAGATGGTCTGTGCCGTGGTGTCCGGCGACGGCGAGGTCCTCGACCGTATGGAGACCCCGACGCTTACGCCCGCCGAGACCGTCCCGCAGATGATCGAGTGGTTCACCGCCCGCGATGTGGACGCGTTGGGCATCGGCGCCTTCGGCCCGACCTGCGTCGACCCCAACGACGAGCGCTACGGCTCCATCCTCCAGACGCCCAAGCTCGCGTGGCGAGGCCATGGTCTTCGCGCCGCGTTCGCCGACGCCCTCGGGATTCCGGTGGCCTACGACACGGACGTGAACGTTGCCTGCCTCGGCGAAGTGGTCTTCGGCTGCTGCAAGGGGCTCGAGGACGCCGTCTACGTGACCATCGGCACCGGCGTGGGCGCGGGCGTCATGTGCGCGGGCAGACTCCTTCACGGCATGCTGCACCCCGAGGCCGGTCACATGCTGGTAAGGACCCGTCCCACCGAGGAGGGACGCTGCGTCTGCCCGAGCCACGCGAGCTGTCTCGAGGGGCTCGCCTCCGGCCCCGCCATCGCCGCGCGCTGGGGAAAGCCCGCGGCCGAGCTCGCGGACAACGATGAGGTGTGGGCGCTCGAGGGGGATTATCTGGGGCAGATGTGCGCGAACCTCGTGCTCATGTACTCGCCTCGCCGCATCGTCCTCGGCGGCGGCGTGATGCACCAGGAGCAGCTCTACGGCATCGTCCGCAAGAAGACCCTCGAATATCTGGGTGGCTACATCCAGACCGCCGAGCTTAAGGACATGGAGAGCTACATCTGCGCCCCGGGCTGCGGCGGCGACCAAGGAATCCTCGGCGCGGCCGAGCTGGCAAGAAGGGCGCTCGCGTAACTTGCGCTCTCTCCGCCATACAACGCGTTAAGAAAAGACGAGCGCTTCTTGCCAATTGAGCGGCAAGAAGTGCTCGTCTTTTGCATTTGTTTTTGGGGCAGGACGCCCCGCCTCCGCTAGAGTCCCTGGACCGCCACACCCACGAGGTTTGGACCGGTGTGGACAAGAAGCGCGGGGCTGATGTCGGAGCGGACGACCTCCACCGCGTTGGTCACGCGCTCGCACAGGGCCTGCTCCATGCGGTCGTAGAGGTCGGCGTGGACCGAGGTGCGGCTCGCGGCAAAGCGCACCTCGGGGTGCTTCTCGACGCTGGCGGCGATGAGCTTGACCTCGGTGCGATGCGGTACTTGCACAGCCATTTCGTGTGCGCGAGGCTGTTGGCTTTCTGGGCCACAGCAATCACCTTCCCCCTAGTATGATGACCTGAACAATCCTCATGCTAGGGGGAAGGTTTTTGTCGCGTAGCGGAAATTGGCCTCCACCCGCTGAGCGGGTGGCTTTCTATGCCGCGCGTGCCGCGCGGCACGGACTAAAGTCCATGAATAAAAACGAGGAAGGCCACGTCCGGCCTCCTTCGCAAAGGGTCTCTGATTACTCCCACTCATTGGGGACAGACTTAAATGAGTACTCTTGAAATGCCGGCGCCTGGGGACGTTCTTTTTCTGTCTGCAGTTTGGAACGTTCCTTTTCTGTCGGCAGTTTGGGACGGTCCTTAGAGCTGCAGCGCGCCATGAGCGACGAGGCGAAGCGGATCATCCTGTCTTTTGAGTTCTAAGCATAAGCCGCTGTCTCTGAGCAATGACCGGTTCGCATTTGTGCGTATTTGCGTGCGTGGGATTGCGTGAATATGCGTATAGATGCGCCGTTTTCGGGATAATAATGACCGTTTAGCGGTGAGATACGCAAAAACGCGCACAGAAGCGCGTGTTTGTGCGAATATAGAGACGGCAGAAATGTTAGACGCTCCATGACCCAGGAGGCACATATGGCAGATTCCAAGCAGGTTCCACTCGACGCCGCGGCAGCCGCCAAGGCAGCATTCGCTTCGGTCCAGGACAAGCCGTTCCCCGAGGACATCTTTACGGCTCCCGAGCTTCGTTGGGCTGTGATCGGTTGCGGTGTTATCGCCAACCAGATGGCCCAGTCCCTCGCTCTGGCCGGTCGCAAGCTCGCGGGTGTCGCCAACCGTACGCTGTCCAAGGCCCAGGCTTTTGCCGAGCGGTATGGTGTCGAGAAGGTGTATGAGACGGTTGAGGACCTCTACGCCGATCCGGACATCGATGCCGTCTATATCACCACGCCGCACAACACGCATATTACCTATCTGCGTGCCGCGCTGGCCGCCGGCAAGCATGTGCTCTGCGAGAAGGCCATTACCCTCAACTCCGCCGAGCTCGACGAGGCCCGTGCCATCGCCGACGAGCACAACGTGGTCCTTATGGATGCCACCACGGTGCTCCACATGCCGCTGTATCAGGAGCTGCGCCGCCGTATGGATGCGGGTGACTTTGGCCACATGAACCTCGTCCAGCTCAACTTTGGCAGCTATAAGGAGTACGGCGACCTGACTAACCGCTTCTACAACCGTAGTCTTGCCGGCGGCGCCATGCTCGATATCGGCGTGTATGCCCTGTCCGTCATGCGCCTGTTTATGGCCAGCCAACCCGCCGAGGTCGTGTCTCTGGGCAATACCTGCGAGACTGGCGTTGACGTCGCGGGTGGCATTGTCTGCCGTAATGCCGAGCAACAGCTGGGCGTCGTGAGCCTTACGCTCCACTCCAAGCAGCCCAAACGCTCGGTCATCAGCTTCGATAAGTGCTATATCGAGGTCAACGAGTATCCGCGTGCAGACCATGCGACCGTCGTGTGGACTGCGGACGGTCACCGTGAGGAGGTCCACGCTGGCACCGAGGCCTACGCGCTGTGCTACGAGATGGCCGACCTGGAGAAGGCCGTTGCTGGCGATGATTCGAAGCGCGAACTTCTGGGCTATGCTTCTGATGTTATGGAGCTGATGACCAAGCTCCGCGTCGATTGGGGAGTCGTGTACCCCGAGGAGGAGTAAGCGATGCTTGCGGAAGATAGGCTCAACGCGATCGTGTCGATGGTGCAGCAGACCGGCTCGGTTACCGTGCCGGAGCTTGCCGAGGCCCTGGGCGTGACACCGTCCACCATTCGCCGTGATCTGCAGACGCTCGACCGCGCGCACCGTATCGCCAAGGTGCACGGAGGCGCGACGAGTCTGGAGCGCGCGCACGTGACGCGCGACCTGACGATCAGCGAGCGCAGTGATCTCCATAACGATGACAAGGAGCGCATCTGCGCCCGCGCCGCGGCCCTGGTGGAGCCCGATAGCTTTGTGTATATCGATTCGGGCTCCACGACCCTCAAGCTCATCGAGCATCTTCCGCATCTCGACGGCGTCACCTATGTGACCGATTCTGTGCTCCATGCCCAGCATCTCGCCCTGCGCGGTATGCGCACCGTTGTGCTGGGTGGCGAGCTCAAGCCCGAGACTGAGGCGCTCGTTGGCCCCGATGCCTTGGCAACTCTAGACCGCTACAACTTCAACTGCGGCTTTTGGGGTTCCAACGGCATTGCTGCCGAGCAGGGCTTTACGACGCCCGATATCGAGGAGGCACAGGTCAAGCGCATCTCGATGCGCCATACGGCCAAACGCTTCGTAATCTCGGATGCCAGCAAATTTGGCATGGTGGCGCCCGTCAAGTTCGCGGACTTCCGTGACGCAACGATTATTACCGCAGGCGATGTCCCTGCCAAGTACCGGGCAATGGACAACGTCATCACGGTCTAGCGGCGGGGCAAGGCCAAAACCACCACAAAGGTGCCTGTCCCCATTGTGGTGGTTAGTAACGAAAACCGAGTAGTTTTCTCAATAGAAAAGCGGCAACGTCCATCACGGGCGTCGCCGCTTTCGTTGTCTGCCGGTTTGTCTAAGTCTGTAACAACTGGACCGTTAAAAGTGGGCTAGGTGTTACAGATCGAGATACTTACGAACCGCGCCGTCCCTTTGTCTCAATCTGTAACATCTGGGACTGATTTTGCCGAGTTACTGTTACAGATTGAGATTATTCCCTTGAGGGGATTCGAATGTCTCGATCTGTAACAGATAGACCGCAAAATGGGCTTTAGCTGTTACAGATCGAGATGTTTGGGAATCCGGCAGAGCCATCGCGGCAAAACCACCACAAATGAACTGCATCCCATTTCTTGGACTTTGAAATTAAGGTTCGAGAGACGATATGAGCAGGACATAAAACATTGAGAGCCCCTGCTGCATGAAGGACCGCGGATTAGGCCGACAATGGTGAGTGTCTAATTCAGCCGCGGCGGCCACGCCGCATTCATGGAAGGGGCTCCCATGCTCGATACTACCACCTTCGTCGGCCTCGACGTCCACGCCCGCTCGATAAAGGCCGTCTCCCTCGACGTCATGACCGGGGAGGTGCGCGCCGCGACCTTCGGCTACGACGCCGGCGCCGTCGCGGAGTGGGTCCGCTCCGTGGACCCCGGGGCCAGGTGCGTGTACGAGTCCGGGGTCACGGGCTTCGACCTGCAGAAGAGGCTCTCCGGCCTGGGGGTCGACTGCGTGGTCGGCGCCGTCTCGAAGATGATCAAGCCCAGCGCGGACAGGCGCAGGAAGAACGACCGCAACGACGCCGAGTTCCTCGCCCGCATGCTGTCGGTCGGCAACGTGGTCGAGGTGTGGGTCCCCGACGACGAGTGCGAGGCCGCCCGCGACCTGACCAGGGCGCTCGAGGACGCGAGGGACGACCTCTCGCGCTCGAAGCAGCGGCTCTCCAAGTTCCTGCTAAGGCACGGGCTCGTCTTCGACGAGAGGACGCCCACCGGCCGCAGGAAGGGCAACTGGACCCGGGCGCACTGGTCCTGGATCGAGTCGATTAGGTTCGCGGAGGGGGCCGACGAGGAGGTGCTCGCCTACTACGTCGACGCGGTCAGGCGGGCGGCGGAGGAGAAGGCGAGGCTCGAGGGGCTCGTCGAGGGCGAGGCCCGCAAGCCCAGGTGGAGGAGGAGGGTCGACTCCCTGCGCTGCCTCAAGGGCGTCGACACCGCTTCCGCCGCCGACCTCGTGTTCGAGGCCGGCGAGTTCTCCAGGTTCAGGAACGCCCGCTCGTTCGCCGCGTGGGTCGGCCTGACGCCCTCCGAGCACTCCAGCGGGGAGAGCGACCGCAGGGGCGCGATCACCAAGGCCGGCAACAAGCACCTGAGGAAGACGCTGGTCGAGGCCGCGTGGCACTACCTGACGTGCTCGGGGCGGCCGAAGGACCTCGCCAAGGGCCAGGCCCCGGACCGGGGCGCCCGGAGGCATGCCGCCAAGGGCGTGCGGAGGCTGGTCGAGAGGCGGGAGGCGCTGCTCGCGCGCGGGGTCCACGGCAGCAAGGTGTTAGCGTCAATCTATTTTTCACCAGTTTTGCTAATCAAACGCGCCGTTCGCGCAAAGGCGGATTCACCGCTTGCGCTAACGTATTTTCACCGATTCCGGTCACGCCTTGACGGGTCCGTCCCTCGGCAGGTCCTTCAGCCTGTAGGACCTGCCCGTTATCTTGACCAGGTGGCAGTGGTGGCACACCCTGTCCGCGATCGCGCTCGCCGCCACGTCGTCCCCGAACACCCGGCCCCAGCCGCTTATCCCCACGTTGGTGGTGATGATCGTCGAGCGCTGCTCGTAGCGCGTCGATATCAGCTGGAACAGCAGGTCCGCGCCCGCGCTGCCGACGTCGAGGTAGCCGAGCTCGTCGATGATCAGCAGCCTCGAGTGGGCGTAGTACTTGAGCCTCTTCTTGAGGATGCCGCGCGACGAGGCGTCCTCGAGGTCCTCCACGAGCCGGGCGCAGTCCACGAACCTGACCTCGCGCCCCGCCCTGACCGCCTCGATGCCCAGCGCGACGGCGAGGTGCGTCTTGCCCACGCCGGGGCTCCCCACGAGCAGGACGTTCTCGGCCCGCTCGACGAACCTGAGGGTCGCGAGCTCCTCGATCTCGGCGCGCGGGACCGACGGCTGGAAGTCCCAGTCGAAGTCGGCCAGCCCCTTGACGTAGGGGAACCCCGACGACCGTATGCGCTGGTTGGTGATCCTGACCTCCCGGGCGGCGACCTCGACGCGCGTCATCTCCTCGAGGGCGGAGGCGAAGCCCCGCTCGCCCGCGGCGACCATCCTCACGTAGTCGGGCAGGGACGCCGCCATCTCGTGCAGCCCGAGCGCCGACAGGTTCGCCTGCGCCCTGATCGAGGGGCTGCCCTCCGCGACGGCACCCATCACGCCCCTCCGAGCGAGTCGAGCAGCGCGAGGTTGGCGCGCGCGGCCTCGGCGATGTCCGCGTCGGCCAGGCCCCGCTTCCCCTCGAGGGCCTGCCCATAGTGGTCGGGGTCGTAGTTGATCGGCCTCGCCGGCCCGGAGGCGGCGTCGTGGACGGCGACCTCCTCGCCGGCCATCCTCACCACGACCTGACCGCCGGGCATCGCTATGACGCTCACGCGCCGGCCGATGCAGCGCCTGGGCACGGACCACTCCCTGCCGGCGGCCCTGACGAGCATGGTCGGCGGGACGGTCTGGACGCTCACGTCGCCCACCATCGACTCGAGGAGCCGGAGGTTCCCGATGGGACGCAGGCTCTCCTTCTCCCGCATGAACAGCGCGTCGGGCGGCAGGCCGGTGGTGCGGTTCGGCTCCGAGTTGGCCTGGGCCTCGACCCGGGCAACCGCCTCGGCGAGGCCGCCCCACCCGGTGAACTCGCCGCCGTAGGCGAGCAGGCGGTTCAGAAAGCGGTTGGCCGACTCGTCCTTGCCCTTGGTCTGCGGCGGGCGCGGCGCGCAGAGCCTGAGCTCGAAGCCGGCCTCCCGCGCGAACCGCCACGCCCTCTCCTGCCTGGTTCTCCTGCGGCCCGAGACGGTCACCAGGCACGACATGTTGTCCGTGATGCATTCCTCCGGGACGCCGCCGAGGCGGGTGAAGGTGGCGAGCAGGCAGGA
Source organism: Collinsella sp. AM20-15AC (assembly GCF_003471405.1). NCBI lineage: Bacteria > Bacillati > Actinomycetota > Coriobacteriia > Coriobacteriales > Coriobacteriaceae > Collinsella > Collinsella sp. AM20-15AC. The sequence goes on along the minus strand of NZ_QRJA01000002.1, from coordinate 52,762 downwards.
CAGCAGGTCGTCGAGCGTGCGGCTCCTGACCGGGATGAACCGGTGCTTCCTGGAGTAGCCGAGCGTGGCGGTGAACACGCTGAACTCGAAGACCTCGCCCTCCGAGTCGACGAGCCTCATGCCCTCCTTCCAGTCGAACTGCAGCTGCCTGCCCGGGGGCGTCTCGAACCGCGGGTGCGGCTCGCGGCCGCCCCCGCCCCCGAAGGGCACGTCGCGCGCCCGGCACCACGCCGTGAAGGCGCCGTACCCGGGCAGCCCCTCCCCGCGGCCCTCGCGCAGGAACGCGTAGACGGCCATCTTGGTCATCCCTGGCAGCTGGGCCTTCGCGCGGATCTCCTCCTCGAGCGGATCGAAGGCGCTGCCCCTCGCGGACCTCCCGTCGACGGCGGCCTCGCCCTCCCTCCAGTACTTGGCGACCGTGTGCCGGTCCATGCCGTGCCTCCTCGCGATCTCGCTGAAGTTCGGCTTGGCGCCGGACTCCCTGTAGACGTTGAGCTCTCCCATTACGTTTCGCTCCATATCCCGCTCCTCCCGGGTCGGATACCCGATCGGAGCATAGTTCCGTTTGCGCAGTTGGTGAAAGTACGTTAGCGGGGTTGGCGAAAGCGCGTTGGCGCATTCGGCGGGATACGTTTGCGAAAGTGGTTGGTTTTAGATTAGCGCTAACACAAGGCGAACGTCGCCACGGCGCGCGAGCTCGCCTGCTGGGTGTGGGCGGTCGGCCTCATGGCCGAGGAGGCGTAGGGGGGCGGTCCCCCGCACATAAGCCAGTCACCCCGGAAGCGGTTCGATCCGAAGCCGTTGAGGCGAACCTCAGGTCCCTTTTCTGCGAGCGCCCAGGGCGCCACACGCGTGCACAGACTGTCGGTTCGACGTAGAAGCCTCAGCCGTAGCAACGGATTGCCCAGCGAGAGATCGCCACGGGCGGATATTAAACTGCAAAGACGAGCGTCGGTAAGACACGCCGAGGTCGCCGCGGACGGGTTGATATAGGGAGAGGGCCTGACCCCATATCGTTGGGGCCAGGCCCGATTTTGCCTCTTGACAATGTCCTGCTCATATTAAAAGGGAGGCATCGGAAATGCCCCGCAGGAAGAAGGCAAGATACGGTCGCGAGATGAGGGCACGCGCCGCCGACCTGTTCGAGGCCGGCCTCGGCTTCGAACTCGCGGCCAAGAAGCTCGACGTTCCCGCCCCGGCGGTGAGAAAATGGCTCTACGCGTACCGGGCAACCGGGAGGAAGGGGCTGATCGGGATGGGCGAGAGCCGCAGGACCTACGACATGGAGACCAAGCTAGCCGTCGCGAGGGCCGTCGTGGACGAGGGGATGCCGCGGTCTGGAGGCGATGGCCCGCTTCGGCATCGCCGCCGCCACATCGCTCGACCGCTGGTGCAGGCTGTACCGCGAGGGCGGGCCGGAGGCGCTCGAGCCGGGACGCCGCGGCAGGCCGGAGGGCCCCGGGGGGCGGACGCGCGAGCGGGAGCTCGAGGAGCGCGTGCGCAAACTCGAGGCCCAGGTGGCGTATCTAAAAAAATCGATAGCCCTGAAAGCGGAGAAGAGCTCTCAAACTGGGAGAAAGCCCAGGTCGTAGCCTCCCTTTCAGGGCACCACCGCCTATGCGACCTGCTCGCGGCCGCGCGGCTCGCGCCGTCGAGCTACCACTATGCCGTAGCGCACCCGCCGAGAGCGACCCGGCCAGAGCTCCGGGAGGCCGTGCGCGAGATCTTCTCGAGGACGGCGAACGGGTGCGGCCACCGCCAGATAGCGATGTGCCTGAGGGCCGAGCTGGGCGCGAGGATAGCGGACAAGACGGTCCTCAAGATGATGCGGGAGCTCGGCATCCGCTGCGGCATCCGCCGGGAGACCGACTACCATCGCTACAACTCCTACCGCGGCCCGGTCGGCGAGAGATTCGACAACCTGATAGCGCGTGACTTTCGCGCGGGCGCCCCGTGGGAGAAGCTCGGGACCGACGTCACGGAATTCAGGCAGCCCTGGGGCAAGGCGTACTTCGCCCCGGCCTACGACTTCTGCACGAAGGAGATCGTCTCCTGGTCGGTGTCGACGAGCCCGGACATGGCCCAGCAGGAGGAGGTGCTCAGGCGCCTGTTCGCGAGGATGCCGGCCGGGGCCTCGCCGATCGTCCACAGCGACATGGGATGGCAGTACCAGCACCCCAGGTGGACCGGCGAGCTCAGGAGGCACGGCGCCAGGCAGAGCATGTCGAGAAAGGGCAACTGCCTAGACAACGGGGCGACGGAGCAGGTGTTCGGGCATCTCAAGGACGAGTTCTTCAGGGGCGTCGAGTGGGCCGACTTCGAGTCCTTCAAGAGGGACCTCGACGCCTACGTCGTGCATTGGAACACGAGGCGTCGCCAGGTGGCGCTCGGCGGCCTCACCCCGGTGGAGTTTCGGAAACGGCTATTGAAAGCGTCCTAGTGTTCGCTTCTAATAAAGAAGGCCAAGATTCGGGACGCAGTTCAAAAGGTGCTTGTCCCCTTTGTGGTGGTTTAGGGCTCCCAGGGGCAGGGGGCTTCGATGTGGATGTGCTCGCCGGTTACGGGATGCGTAAAGGACACGCTGTGGGCGTGGAGCATCAGGCCACAAGGACGCGGCGTCCCGTACAGGTCGTCGCCCACCAGGGGATGGCGCTCGCTCGCCAGGTGCACGCGAATCTGGTGCTTGCGGCCGGTGAGCAGCTCGACATCGATATACGAGCGCGTGGGCAGGCCGCGGCGGCTCTTAAGACGCTTGAGCACCTTCACGCGCGTTTGAGACGGCTTGCCGCTGGCGCCGACGCGCATCTTTCGGCTGTCGTGACGGTCGCGGGCGATGGGCTTGTCGATGAGCTTTTCGTTCCAGTCGATCTTGCCCTCGGCGAGCGCCAGGTAGTGCTTTTCGAACGCGTGGTCGATGATCATCTGGTCAAAGGCGGGCTGCGTCTGCTTGTCGAGTGAGAACAGCACCACGCCGGTGGTGTCACGGTCCAGGCGATTGAGCGGCTGCATGTCGGTCGCGGCAAAGCCGTCGCCCATCGCCAGCAGCAGGTCGCTGGCGTAGTCGGTAAGTGTGCGCTCGCCGGTGCCGTCACCGTGGACGATCATGCCGGCGGGCTTGTCGATGGCCATGAGCCAGGCGTCGCAGTAGAGGACTTGAGGTTCTTCGTTCACGTGTAAGCCTTTCGGTTAGCTAATTCCCACAAACATGCAGCCCGAGGTGGCGCCGCGCAGGCGGGCGGCCGGCTTGCGGCCGGCTTGAGCCGCCTCGACAGCGCGACGGACGCGAGCGACGGCACGGCCAATCTCATCGGCCTCGAGCAAGGTTCCGTCGACCATAAGACGGCGCACGCCGGCATCGAGCAGCTGCGGAACTTGCGGCGTGAGGTCGATGGGGTAGGCGTCGTACAGGCGTGAGCGGCCGTGGATGTCGGTACGCACCGGCATGACCTTGCCGTCGATATTCTTGAGCGAGAGCTTGCGGGCACGCAGGCGGCAGTTGGCACAATCGTGGATGCAGCCGTTGGCAACCTGCAGAATGCAATGCTCGCTTGTCATGACGCGCGGGCGGCCAAAGACGGTGATGCCCAGAGCCGCGGGCGCGGCGGTGCCGAGCGAGATAATCTCGTCGAGCGTGATCTCGGGCGAGAGCCAAAACGCACCGGCTCCGCGCTCGGCAAGCGCCTCCATGCAGGGCGTGTTGTGCACCGGCAGGCAAGAGCGAATCTCGGCCGTGGCGCCAACCTGGGCGGCCAGGGCAAGCTCAGAGATGTTGCCAATAGCGACCGTGGCGCCGGCAACAACCCATGGGTCAACGCGGACGTGGTCAACGGCGCGGCAGACCTCATCGAGCACGGGTACGATGCCCTGCTCAAACGTATCGGCGGGGGAGAGCTTGGCCGCATCGAGCGCGTCGGTGGTCATGTAGATGCGCGTTGCACCCTCCGCCCGCGATGCCTCGGCGGCCTCGAGCGAGGTGACGGTGGCGCAGATCTGCGGCTCGTCGCGGTAGTGCTCGGGCGCGGGGCGGGAATCACTGGTGACAATCGCCGGCAGCTCGAGCGTTTTCGCGCGCTCCGCGTACGGCGCCAGAATGGCCTCTTCCAGCGCCTTGCAAGCGGCGGCGCGCACCTTATGTACGGCGGAGAAACCCATGCCACAGCCCTCATCGAGCGCCACCTCAAAGCTCGCAGCCTCAAAGGGAGAGGAACCCATGCGGCCGACGTGCTCAACCAGATCGGACGCCTCGACCGCACGGGTCTTGGCGGCTTCGACGGTAAAGCCCGTGGCCGTGGCCGTAAGCGAAGGGTCGTCGCAGCAGGTGAGCGTAACGGTAAACGGCTTGCCCAGGCGCGCCACGACGGATACATCAACAGCTCGGCGGCGCAGCACATCGCGCTTGAGCGCGGCGCTGGCAGCGTCAATAGCGCGCTGGCTTCGAATCACGCGCACGCGGCAGCCCTCGGGCATGCTACGGGGCACGCGACACTCGATAACATCGCCGGCAGCGGCATCATCGGCGGCGATGGTGGTCAGGAACTGGTCGAACTCATCGTCGTGGCGAAGCTCCAGCAGGTCGCCCTTGCCCACGGGCTCAAACAACTCAATGCGGGCGATGGCGGCGCGGCGACGGCGGTCGTCGGGCTTGAGCCCGCGCACATCGCGGTTGGCCAGGCGGCTGCCGAGCACCGTGCCCACGATCTGGCCGCGGTTGTTGGAGCGCTCGTAACTCATCATCTCGTCACCCGAGGTACCGTCCTGATAGGCGTGCGTAAAGTCGCGGTTAAAGCAGCGCTTGAGCTGGCGCTGGCGGGCGGCTTCCTCGTCCTTGGCAACGGTGGCTCCGGATAGCATGTCGTCAATTTCGTGACGATACACATCAACGATGGAGTACACGTAATCGGGCGCCTTCATGCGGCCCTCGAGCTTGAGCGACGCGGCGCCGGCGTCATACAGACGGCGAACAAGCTGCGAGGTGTTGGTGTCACGCGGGCACAGCGCGCGCTCGCGACCGGCAGGGGAGAGCGAGCGACCGTTCTCGTCGATCAGCTCGTAGGGCAAGCGGCAGGGCTGGGCGCACATGCCACGGTTGGCCGATCGTCCCGCCATGGCAAAGCTCGAAAGCAGGCACAGGCCCGAGTAGCAAAAGCAGATGGCGCCATGGCTAAAGACCTCAAGGTCCACATCGGGCGCGGCATCGTGGATGGTGGCGATCTCGTCAATGGAGAGCTCGCGCGAGAGGGTCACGCGGTCGGCACCCTGCTCGCGGCACCAGATGGTTCCGCGGTCGTCATGGATGTTCGCCTGGGTCGAGATGTGTGTCTCGATGCCGGGCATCGCGCGCTTGACCTCAAAGAACAGGCCCCAGTCTTGGATGATAAAGGCGTCGGCGCCCAGCGTGGAGCAGCGATGGATGAGTTGCAGTGCATCGCTCATTTCGGATTCCTTGATGACGATGTTGACCGTGACGTAGACGCGCGAGCCGGCCAGGTGTGCAGCGCGGCAGGCCTGCTCAAAGGCCTCGTCGGTAAAGTTCGTTGCCTTGCGGCGTGCGTTGAAGCTGCCCATGCCGCAGTAGATGGCGTCTGCCCCGGCGGCGAGTGCGGCGGCAAAGGGCTCGGGCCCTCCGGCGGGCGCCAAAAGCTCGGGTCTGCGGTTGGTGGTTCGACTGGCGGTTGCGGTCATATCCTGCCTTTCAAAATGCTCAGATAATCAAAAGTATAGTGGTGCCGTCGCGGCAGGCGATGCCCGTGCTCTAAGCGGGATAAAGTCTTCAGCAGCTTGGACTGGCTGCTTCACATGAGAACCGTTCAGCGGTCCGGGGAAACCGTTGGGCGATAAAATATTCTCGCAACGTGATAATAATCTTGCATCGCGCGGACACCTTGAGTACTATCCCAATCAAGCGCGGTGTTCAGACCGAACTGTGCCTCCCGGTGTGAACGCCGCGCTCCCGTTCCCTTTTACTTGTAAGGAGAAAAACATGAGCAAGACCGTCGTGTCTTCCGATAACGCACCCGCAGCCATCGGCCCGTATTCCCCCGGCATCCAGACCGGCAACATGGTGTTCCTGTCCGGCCAGCTGGGCATCGATCCCGCAACTGGCAAGATGCCCGAGGGCGTCGAGGCCCAGGCCAAGCAGTCCCTTGCTAACGTCGAGGCCCTGCTGACCGCTGCCGGCGCCACCTTTGCCGATGTCGTCAAGACCACAGTCTACCTGGCTGACATTGCCGACTTCGCCGCCGTGAACGAGATCTACGCCTCCAAGTTCGAGGCCCCGTTCCCCGCGCGCAGCGCTTTCCAGGTTGCCTCTCTTCCGGCTGGCGGTCTGGTCGAGATCGAGGTCGTCGCCGCTCTCTAAGGCGTTGACCACAACTAAACATGACATGCAAAAAGACCCTGCAGCGCGTGTGAGCTGCAGGGTCTTTTGTCAGGTGACGAATCGCTTGTGGAGCCGCGCTCCATTTTGCTCGTTAGCCCTCCTTGCGGACTTTTTGCAGGTAGCGGTAGACGCTGGGCTCCGAGATGCCCAGCGAGGTGGCGGCGCAGGCAACAGCGCCCTTGAGCATAAAAACGCCGTTGCCGTTAAGGTGGCGAATAACGTCCACACGATCGGCCTGCCCGAGCGAGGCGACATCCTGCCCGCGGCTTTCGAGCAGCTCGGAAATACTGCGGTCGATGAGCTCCTGTGTAGACTCCGAAAGACTTTCAACCTCGATAGACGCGGGCTCCGCCTGCCTTGGCACAGCGTCGAAGCATGCCATGAGCTGCTGCGCCATAGCGTTGATGGAGCGCACGGTCGAGAGGTCGGTGTTGACGCAGAGCATACCGACGATCTCGTTATCCTCGCGGATAAAGTACGTCGCGGACTCCAGTGTCTTGCCACCGGCACCGCGCCCCTCGTAGCCCGTAATAAACGGCAGGTCGCGATACTTGGGGTCGTGCATGATCTTGAGCGCCAGATCGGTGGCGGGACCGCCGACCTTACGGCCGCTTACGATGCCGTTGCGAATATCGACGATGGCATGGTCGGGATCCGAGAAATCGTGCAGCACGATTTCGCTGTTTTTGCCGAGTATCTGCTCAAGGAAATCGACCATCGGCAAAAAGCGACGTACGGTCTCGTTCACGGGCAACTCCTTGGGATGAAATCGGAAATGTTCATAACAATTTTTTCTCATGGTAACACGGTGTCTATTGACTCGCATATTCGCAGGTACATTGCGTAATACGGACGAGCGGTAGGAATTTGGCGGTAAACGGTCGACCAAAAGAAAAGTTAGATGTTATTTTGACCAGGCACTTTCCTGACCTGCGGAAATGCATAATCCCAGCTCAAGAACAGTCTGATAACAAAAAATTATTATTGAGAATGAGAAAAATCTTTAATACGATATGCAACGAAGGCACAACCTCAACCCCGCACTGCGTCACAATAGAGCATTAGATGCGAAAACAACTACTTCGAGGATTGGTGGTCAAATGACCCAGGAGATGGTTACGAACGGCACTGAAGCCCTGTTCACTCGCGAAGGCATGCCTCCCGTTAAGGAAATGATCCCGTGTGCCCTTCAGCACGTACTGGCATCGTTTGCCGGCATCATTACCCCGGCGGTCATCATGGCCGGCGTCTACGGCTTTAATAGCCAGCAGAGTACCGACATCATCCAGGTCGCGCTCATTCTTTCAGCGATCGACACGGCCCTTCAGGCCTTCGCTCCCTTCCGTCGCATCGGCGGCGGCCTGCCCATTGTCATGGGCGTTTCGTTCGCGTTCCTGCCGGCCCTGCAGGCCATGGGCGCCTCGGGCTTTAGCTTTGGTGCGCTGCTGGGCGGCGAGATTGTCGGCGGCGCCGTCGCGGTCCTTTTTGGTCTGGCCTACAGCAAGATCAAGTGGCTATTCCCGCCCGTCGTGACCGGTACGGTCATCTTCTCCATCGGCGTCTCTCTCTATCCCACGGCCGTCAAGTATATGGCCGGCGGTATGGGTACGCCGCTGTGGGGCACCCCGCAGGCCTGGTGCGTCGCTCTTATCACCTTCGCCGTGGTCTTTGCGCTCGCCAACTTTGGCAAGGGCACGCTCAAGCTGGGATCCGTGTTCTTTGGCATGATCGTTGGCATGATTGTCTCCATCCCCTTTGGCATGATCGACTTTTCCAGCGTCGCCACCGCTCAGGTCTTCGCCCTTCCCAAGCTTATGCCCTACGCGCTCGAGTTTGATCCCGAGGTCTGCATTACCCTCGCCGTCGTGTTCCCCATGGTTGCCATCCAGGTTATCGGCGACGTCTCCGCCGCCTGCCTGGGCTCCATCGACCGTATGCCCACCGAGCGCGAGCTCTCCGGCGCCATCGTGTCCCAGGGCCTCACTTCTATGGTCGGCGGCCTGCTGGGCGGTCTTCCCACCAGCGCCCTTGGCCAGAACGTGGGCATCATCTGCTCCAACAAGGTCGTCAACAAGTGGGTCTTTGTGATCATCGCGGCCGTCTTTGCCATCGCCGGTCTGTTCCCGCAGCTCTCTGCTGTCCTTTCCGCTATCCCGCAGCCCGTCATCGGCGGCGCGACCGTCGGCGTCTTTGGCACCATCACCATGAACGGCGTGCGCATGTTCACCCGCGAGGGCCTCACGCAGCGCACTACCACCATCGTCGGTACCTCCGTCGTCTTTGGCCTGGGTATCTGGATGGCCAGCGGTTGCCTTGCCGGCGAGGGTATGCCCGCCTGGGTGTCCACCGTCATCGGCTCCAATGCCGTAACCCCCACCGCCATCATGGCCATTGTCCTTAACCTGATCCTTCCGCAGACGCCGGTCGTGGCTCAGCACATCGATGCTGCCAAGGACGCTGCCGTTGATCTGGTCTTGCCCGAGAGCAAGAAGTAACCAATTCGGTGCTATTCGTCGGCGGACGCATCGCCTCGTCCGCCGACGTCATGCGGCGCCAAGCCGCACTTCAAAGGGTTCGTCCCTTTGGTGAAGCGTTGACGGGAGAGGGCCCGTTTCCGGTGTAGGCCGGCGCTTCGCACTTCCGCTATGTCAGAGGTGTCAAACCCCGCCCCTGATGTTGAAGGGAGCATTCATGCTTCTGGTCGCTAACGGTTCCGTCTTTACTCGCAACGCTCAGACCCCGTTCATCCCCAACGGTGCGGTCGCCATTGACGGAGACACGATCGTCGAAGTGGGCCCCGAGTGCGAGCTCAAGGTCAAGTACCCGGATGCCGAGTACGTCGACGCCCAGGGCAACCTCATCATGCCCGGACTCATTAACTGCCACACCCACATCTACTCGGGTCTGGCCCGCGGCCTTGCCATTAAGGGCTGCAACCCCACCAACTTCCTGGAGAATCTTGAGCAGCAGTGGTGGAAGATCGACGACAACCTGACGCTCGACGGCACCAAGGCCAGCGCCTATGCCACGATTCTTGACTCCATCCGCGATGGCGTCACCACGATCTTCGATCACCACGCGAGCTTCTGCGAGATTCCGGGGAGCCTCTTTACCATTAAGGATGCAGCTCAGGAGCTGGGCATGCGTTCGTGCCTGTGCTACGAGGTCTCCGATCGCCGCGGCCAGGAAAAATGCGACCAGGCCATTGCCGAGAACGCCGAATTTGCCCAGTGGGCCGCCAAGGAGCGTCGCGATAACGACAACCACATGATCGCCGCCATGTTTGGCGGTCACGCCACCTTTACGCTGTCGGACGAGACCATGGACAAGATGGCCGAGGCCAACAACGGCCTGACCGGCTTCCACATCCATGTGTGCGAGGGCATGAATGACGTGTGGGACTCCCGCCTCAACCGCGGTGGCATCAGTCCCGTCGAGCGCCTGCTGCAGCACAACCTGCTGGGTCCCGACACCATGCTCGGCCACTGCATCCACGTGACGCCCGCCGAGATGGATATCGTCAAGGAGTCTGGCGCCTGGCTCGTCAACAACCCCGAATCCAATATGGGCAACGCCGTGGGCTGCGCCCCCGTGCTCGAATTCTTCCGCCGCGGCATCCCCGTGTGCATGGGCACCGACGCCTACACCCACGATATGCTCGAGAGCCTTAAGGTTTTCCTGATCATTCAGCGCCACAACGCCGCTATGCCCAACGTGGGCTGGTGCGAGGCCATGACGATGCTGTTCGAGAACAACGCCAAGATGGCGAGCAAGTACTTCGATCGCAAGCTCGGCGTGCTTGAGCCCGGCGCCGCCGCCGACGTCATCGTCATGGACTACAAGCCCTTTACGCCGCTGAGCGAGGAGAATATCGACGGCCATATGCTCTTTGGCATGATGGGCAAAAACTGCCGCACTACCATCATCAACGGCCGCGTCCTGTACAAGGATCGCGAGTTCGTTGGCATTGATGAGGACAAGATCAACGCGTGGACCATGGCTGAGTCCAAGAAGCTCTGGAGCACGCTCAACGATCGCGCCTACTAATTCACAAGTAGTTTCGCGCGCGTCGGATGTTTCGCCGCATCCGACGCGCGTATAGGCGGCCTCCGCGGGGTCGCCGGCGCTGTGCTAGCGCTACACCGTATTTGCGCCCGCCGCGCGGTCTCGCCGGGCGTTACAGAGAGGAGCTCACTATGAGCGACATCATGAGGCCGATCCCGTTTTCGCAGCTGATGAACTGGATCATCGAGGAGCATAAGACCCAGGACGCCATCTTTGGCGTGCGCAAGATGGTCACGACCAACCAGGAGGGTGCGCTTCCCATTTTTGACGAGCGCATCGAGACTCCGTTTGGCCCGGCCGCCGGTCCCAATACGCAGCTGGCCCAGAACATCGTGGCCTCCTACGTTGCTGGTTCCCGCTTCTTTGAGCTCAAGACCGTCCAGGTTATGGACGGCGAGGAGCTCTCCAAGTGTGTGAACAAGCCCTGCATCGTGGCGCAGGACGAGTGCTACAACTGCGAATGGTCGACCGAGCTCGAGGTTCCGCAGGCCTTTGCCGAGTACGTGAAGGCATGGTTCGCCTGCCACCTGATCGCTCGCGAGTACGGCCTGGGTAGCCCGGACGGCTTTGTCTTCAACATGTCCGTGGGCTATGACCTCGAGGGCATCAAGAGCCCCAAGGTCGACGCCTACATCGAGGGCATGAAGGACGCCAGCGGCTCCGACGTCTGGAACGAGTGCCGCGCATGGGCACTCGCCAACCTGGACAAGTTTGAGCATGTCGACGCTGCGTTTGTCGAGTCCATTCCGGCGCGCGTGTCCAACTCCATCACCGAGTCCACGCTGCATGGCTGCCCGCCCGCCGAGATCGAGCGCATCGCGACCTACCTCATCACCGAGAAGGGCCTCAACACCTACATCAAGTGCAACCCCACGCTGCTGGGCTATGAGTTTGCCCGCCAGCGTCTGAACGAGCTGGGCTTTGACTACATCGTCTTTGATGATACGCACTTCCGCGAGGACCTGCAGTGGGCCGACGCCGTGCCCATGTTCGAGCGCCTGATTGCCCTGTGCGCCGAGCGCGGCCTGGAGTTTGGCGTCAAGCTGACCAACACGTTCCCCGTCGACGTGACGAGGAACGAGCTGCCTTCCACCGAGATGTACATGTCCGGCCGTTCGCTGTTCTCACTGACCATCGAGGCCGCCCGCCGCATTACCGAGCAGTTCGATGGCAAGCTGCGCATCAGCTACTCCGGCGGTGCCACGGTCTACAACATCCGCGCTCTGTACGATGCCGGTATTTGGCCTGTTACCCTGGCGACCGACGTGCTCAAGCCCGGTGGCTACGAGCGCTTTAGCCAGATGGCCGGCGAGTTTACCGACCTGGATGGCAAGCCGTTCGCGGGCGTCTCTCTCGAGGCCGTGACCGCGATCCAGACCGACTCGCTCACCAACCCGCTCTATAAGAAGCCGCTGCGCCCGCTGCCCGACCGCAAGGTCGCCGGCAAGAGTCCGCTTTCCGACTGCTTTACCACGCCGTGCCGCACGAGCTGTCCCATCCAGCAGGATATTCCTGCCTACCTGGCGGCTGTTGACGAGGGCCGCTACGAGGACGCACTCAACATCATCATCGAACGCAACGCCCTGCCGTTCATTACCGGCACCATCTGCCCGCATCCCTGCGGCCGTGCCTGCGAGCGTGCATTTTACGAGCCCGAGGGTGCCCAGATTCGCGCCAGCAAGCTCAAGGCCGCCCGCGAGGCCATGACCGCCGTGCTGCCCAAGCTGCGCGCCCAGGCCATCGCCAACGACGGCGAGCGCAACGTTGCCGTTATCGGCGGCGGCCCGGCCGGCCTGGCGACGGCGTTCTTCCTGACGCGTGCCGGCGTGCCCGTCACCATCTTTGAGGCCCGCGATTCGCTCGGCGGCGTGGTCCGTCACGTGATCCCCGAGTTCCGCATCTCGAGCGACGATATCTCCCACGATGCCGAGCTCTGCCTGGCCTTTGGCGCCAAGGTTCAGCTTAACGCCCGCGTGGAGTCCATTGACGAGCTCAAGGCCCAGGGCTTTACCGACGTGGTCGTGGCCACCGGTGCCTGGATGCCCGGCTCTGCGGGCCTGGGCGAGGGTGCCGAGCTCGACGTGCTGGAGTTCCTCGAGGCCGCCAAGAAGGGCGAGAAGCTCGAGCTGGGCGAGGACGTCGTGGTCATTGGCGCTGGCAACACCGCCATGGACGCGGCCCGCGTGGCCAAGCGCCTGGCTGGCGTGAAGAACGTGCGCCTGGTGTATCGCCGTACCAAGAAGCAGATGCCCGCCGACGAGGAAGAGCTCGATCTTGCTCTTGCCGACGGCGTTGAGTTCTGCGAGCTGCTGGCGCCCAAGGCGCTCAACGGCGCCGTGCTGACCTGCGACGTCATGGAGCTTGGCGAGCCGGATGCAAGCGGCCGTCGCAGCCCCGTCGCCACGGGCGAGACCGTCGAGCTTTCCGCCACCACGGTGATCTGCGCCGTGGGCGAGGGCATCGATGCCAGCCTGTACGATGCCGCGGGCGTCGAGCACGACCGTCGCGGTCGCCTTGCCGCCACCTCCACCGGCGTCGAGGGCGTCTGGGCTGCGGGCGACTGCCGCCGCGGTCCTGCCACCGTGGTCGAGGCTATTGCCGACGCCGCCGAGGTCGCCCGTGCCATCGCCGGCGTGGACTTTAACAAGTACGCCGACTGCAACGAGCAGGCCGGCCGCGAGGACACCTGCTACGAGCGCAAGGGGTCGCTGTGCCGCGACAAGCGCAACTGCACCAAGACCCGCTGCCTGGGCTGCGGTTCGGTGTGCGAGGTTTGCTGCGACGTGTGCCCCAACCGCGCCAACGTTGCCATTAAGGTGCCGGGCCTGGCCAAGCATCAGGTGGTACATGTCGATGGCATGTGCAACGAGTGCGGCAACTGCGCCGTGTTCTGCCCCTACCAGGAGGGTCGTCCCTACAAGGACAAGCTCACCCTGTTCTGGAGCGAGCAGGACATGGAGAACTCCGAGAACGAGGGCTTCCTGGCCGTGGACGAGGATCACTTTAAGGTCCGTGTTGCCGGCACGGTCCGTACCGTCTCGGTCGATGCCGTCAACACCGGTCTGCCCGAGGCCGTTCGCCTGACCATCAAGGCCGTGCGCGACAGCTATCCGTACCTTCTTAAGAAATAGGCGAGTCTCTTATGGCCAAATCCATTCAACATAACGTGGCCTACGTTGCCTGCGGAAGCGGTTGCGCCTCCGCAGGCGGCGATGCCCGCTGCAGCGAAGGCTGCATTGGCTGTGGCGCCTGCGTCACGGCCTGCCCCCACGGCGCCATTGCGCTGGTCGATGGCATCGCCCGCGTGGATCGCTCAAAGTGCACGGGCTGTGGCCTGTGCGGCATGGCGTGCCCGCAGCGCGTGATTGCCTTTGTTCCCGGCTACCAGAACATCCTGGTGCGCTGCAACAACACCGATAAGGGCGCCATTGCGCGCAAGATCTGCGACACGAGCTGCATCGGTTGCGGCATGTGCGCCAAAAAGTGCCCTGCCGGCGCTATCCGCATCGAGGACAACTGCGCCCATATCGACGGCGCGGACTGCCTGTCGTGCGGCATGTGCGCCGTTGTCTGCCCGCATGGCGCCATTCACGACCGCACCGGCATCGCCGCCGGCGTGTAGAAGGGAATCACCATGGCACAGGAATTCACTTTTACCGTTAACGGCGTGGAGCGCACAACGACTCAGAACAAGCCGCTGCTGCGCTACCTGCGCGACGACCTGCACATCCATTCCGCCAAGGACGGCTGCTCCGAGGGCGCCTGCGGCACCTGCACCATCCATGTGGACGGTGCCGCCGTCAAGGCGTGCGTGCTGACCACTGCCCTTGCCGCCGGCCGCAACATCGTGACTGTCGAGGGCCTGCCCGAGGACGTGCGCGAGGCCTTTGTGTACGCCTTTGGCGCCGTGGGCGCCGTGCAGTGCGGTTTTTGCATCCCCGGTATGGTCATGGCAGGCGCGGCGCTGATCGCCGAGGACCCCGAGCCCACCGAGGAGCAGATCAAGTACGCCATCCGTGGCAACGTCTGCCGCTGCACCGGCTACAAGAAGATTATTGAGGGCATTTCGCTGGCCGCTGCGGTGCTTCGCGGCGAAAAGCAGATTGACGAGGGCCTGGAGCGCGGCGACGACTACGGTGTGGGCAAGCGCGCCTTCCGTATCGACGTGCGCAAGAAGGTGCTCGGCGAGGGCAAGTACCCCGATGATATCGACGAGCTCGATCAGCCGGGCCTGACCTATGCCAGCGCCGTGCGCTCCAAATATCCGCGCGCCCGCGTGCTCTCCATCGACACCTCCAAGGCCGAGGCCCTGCCCGGTGTGGTGGGCATCCTGCGCGCCGAGGACGTGCCGGTCAACCAGGTCGGCCACCTTATCCAGGACTGGGACGTCATGATTGCGGCGGGCGATATCACCCGCTGCGTGGGCGACGCCATCGTGCTGGTGGTTGCCGAGGACGAGGCGACGCTCGAGAAGGCCAAGAAGCTCGTAAAGATCGATTACGAGCCGCTGGAGCCCGTGCGTAACATTGTCGAGGCCAGGGCTGCCGACGCCCCGCGCCTGCACGACAGTTTCTTTGCCTTTGGCAACACGGTGGAGCTCAAGGACAACGTGTGCCAGAGCCGTCACGTGACGCGCGGCGACGCCGCCAAGGCGCTGGCAGAGAGCGCGTTTACCGTGACGCAGCGCTTTACCACGCCCTTTACCGAGCATGCCTTCTTGGAGCCCGAGTGTGCCGTCGCCTTCCCGTACAAGAACGGCGTCAAGGTGCAGTCGACCGACCAGGGTGCCTACGACACACGCAAAGAGTGCGTCCACATGTTTGGCTGGGACAACGAGCCCGAGCGCGTGGTCGTCGAGACCATGCTCGTGGGTGGCGGCTTTGGCGGCAAGGAGGACGTGTCCATCCAGCACTTGGCCGCGCTCGCCGCCTATAAGTTCCAGCGTCCTGTGAAGTGCAAGCTCACACGTGCCGAGTCGCTCGCTTTCCATCCCAAGCGCCACGCCATGGACGGCACCTTTACGCTGGGCTGCGACGCCGAGGGCAACTTTACCGGCCTGGACTGCGAGATCAACTTTGACACCGGCGCCTACGCGTCGCTGTGCGGCCCGGTGCTCGAGCGCGCCTGCACGCATGCCGTCGGCCCCTACAAGTACCAGAACACCGACATTCGCGGCTTTGGCTACTACACCAACAACCCGCCCGCCGGCGCGTACCGCGGCTTTGGCGTTTGCCAGTCCGAGTTTGCGCTCGAGAGCTTGATCGACTTGCTGGCAGAGAAGGTCGGCCTGGACCCGTGGGAGATTCGTTACAGAAACGCCATCGAGCCGGGCGAGGTTTTGCCCAACGGCCAGATTGCCGATTGCTCCACGGCGCTTAAGGAGACGCTGCTCGAGGTCAAGGATGCCTACTATGCGCATCCCGGACACGCCGGTATCGCCTGCGCCATGAAGAACGCCGGCGTGGGCGTGGGCCTGCCCGATGCCGGCCGCTGCAAGATTCGCGTCGAGGATGGCGTGGCCGTGGTCTATGCCGCCACGTCCGACATCGGCCAGGGCTGCAACACCGTCTTTTTGCAGGACGTTGCCGAGGCCTGCGGTCTGCCGCTGAGCTGCATCGCCAACGGCGAGTGCTCTACCGAGAACGCTCCCGACTCCGGCACCACGTCTGGCTCGCGTCAGACGGTCGTGACCGGCGAGGCTGTGCGCGGCGCCGCTTTCCTGCTGCGCGATGCCATGGTTGGCATCGAGGCCGGCAAGCCTGCGCCCGCCGCTCCCGTGAGCGCGCATGGCGACGGCGTCAAGATCGAGTACGACGACGGTCGCGCCTATCAGCTGCGCGCGCAGGAGCTCGTCGCTGGTCAGGGTATGCATCCTCAGGACCCCGCGACCGCCATCAAGGCGCTCGAGGGATGCGAGTTTGGCTACGTGTATCTGGAGCCGACCGACAAACTGGGCGCCGACGTCCCCAACCCCAAGAGCCACATCTGCTACGGCTTTGCCACGCATGTGGTCATTCTGGATGATGACGGCCGCGTGAGCGAGGTCTATGCCGCGCACGATTCCGGCAAGGTGGTCAACCCCATCTCCATCCAGGGTCAGATCGAAGGCGGCGTGCTCATGGGTATGGGCTATGCGCTTACCGAGGATTGGCCGCTCAAGGACTGCGTGCCCCAGGCAAGGTACGGCACGCTCGGGCTGTTCCGTGCGCCCGAGATTCCGGATATCCACGCCATCTACGTGGAGAAGGACGAGCTACTGCCCGTGGCATACGGCGGCAAGGGCATCGGCGAGATCGCAACGATCCCCACAGCGCCCGCCGTACAGAATGCCTATCGCGCATTTGACGGCAAGCTGCGTCCGGATCTGCCCATGGTGGATACGCCGTACAGCCGCGCCCGTCACCGCGGGTAGGGTAGAGCGCGGATGGCATTTCTGACGGGCTGTTCGCGCTCACCATCAACTGCATATGCTGTGCCTTTGGCCCCGGCTCCATCGCGAGCCGGGGCCTTTTGTTTGGAGCGGAAACTGTGTCCCGGAATAGGCGCTCAGAATGGGATGCGCTTTCCCCTTGGAGCCCTCGGCGGAGATTGCATCCCAGAATCCGCGCCTGGAATGGGACACACGATTGTCCGTGCCCGCATCCCACCATATTCGGGATGCGGGTTTCTGCGCTTTTGTGCATCAGGCAAGCAGCTGCTTTTGGCGGCTCTCCCGGGCTGCGCATCGCTTGTGATGTCGATGCGACCGACCAGAGAGTCGGCGCATTGGTCAATCGCATTACAAAAGACAGGTTTATTGAGATTGGTGAACTGACGGCCATGGCCCATACCATTGTGGTTGCCTAGATTGAAAGCTGAGATGGAAAGTGCTTTCGGACAGGAGGGCAATATCAAGCCCCACGTTCCCTGTGGGAAGTGGGGCTTTCAAGGGCTGCTAGTTAATAGTTATTAGAGGTAGCCGTTCAGCCAATCGGGCATATTGGGATCGTCAATGCTCCACGAATCTTCTTCATGCTCGCTTTCTTCCCAGTTGCTTTCGTCCCCATCGAAGAACTTGCGCCTATTACACTTGTATTTGACAACCGTGTCGCCCTCACGGCGGTATTCATTCCAGTAGTAGTTTTGCTTTCCGTATCCGTTCCATTCTTGAGTTCTGTATATGACCATGGTGTCTCCTTTTCGTTTGCGTACGCGGGGCGCACGGTGTATCAGATTTGACTACTGGGCTATGACTTGCGCAATGTGAGTTTTTTTGGCGTTAATGCTCGCAAGTTCGTCGGAAGTAAAAACAAACGGGACAACCGCTTCATCCCATTCGATATTTGAGAAGGTATAACCGGCGCGCGTTACTTTGACTGTTTCTTTCCCAAAGAGTTTGCCGACTTCTGTGAGCTTGTAACCCCAGGGCTCTTTTGTCATCATTCCGCTGGAGACGAGACGCTTGTTAACTGCCTGATTCGAAAGAAGCAAGTCATGTCCGAGTCCCGTTGCAGTCTTCTTGACTCCGGTAAGGTTGACCACTGGCAAGGAGGCCTTTTCTGCTGCCTTAGCAATCGTGGCAACACCTTTGTCTGCGCCGTTGCAAATAGTTTTGAATTTAGGCGTATGGCCCGTTTTCGCGGCAATCGTAATGCTAACGATTGAACTGATTGCCACAAATACACCGATGCCAATCTGGACTTTGTGCTGCTCGAGCCACACGAGGCCTTTGTTCTTTGCGGGCAGATCAGTGTTTTCCGACTCCAATTTCTGTACACCTCATTTCTTGATTGATTTTGCAAGTTGATATGCAAGAGAGCCCAATGCCGGAATCAATGCCGATGAAGCGGGGATTAGGGCGGCGGTGAGAGCGGTTGCTCCAACTATGGCGCTCTGCTTAGTAGCTGCCTCTTGTTGTGTCCCCTTCTCATCCCCTTCTTTAAGGGCATTTTGCATCTTCTCTAGTTTGGGTGCTACTGGTTGGTCAACGAATAGCTGAATTATTTTTGCCAGATCCTCGTTTCCGCTGACGGCGATTTCGTTGTTGAATACCGCCCTGATGGCGAGATAGTGCATCTTCGTCATCTGCGTTTTACCCGTCTCAAGGCTGCTGACGGTTTGCTTTGTTATGCCTAGTTCGTTCGCAAGCCGTTCGCCACTCCAGCCCGCCGCCTTGCGAATGGTTGACAGGTGAACTTGGAGCCTGCTGACTAGTTCATCATCCGTTGAAGTCATTTCTGCCTCACATATAGTAAAGAATCCTTATTACTGTCAGATATTATATACCCAGTCAGAAATTTAGCAATTACTAAGTGAGTCTTAGTTTATTCGGCTGGCTCCTGAATCTCCTCAGTTTTAAACTGAATTGAAAACGATACCGACGCCGGCGTCTTGTTCTCATGTTTTAAAGGTATGGGCAGGTATTGTTCGACAGACGATGGCCTCGATGCCGATTTCATGCATCCCCTCAGGGGTCATCCGTCCAGGAACCTGTTTTCCATCGTTGCGTGGTCAGCGAGACGTGCAAGGAGCACATCGACCGTATGGGCGGCTGTTATTTCTGCACAGTTGAGAGGGCATCTTGGAAGACGTGTCCATGGCGATTTTGGGAGACGCTAACCGCTTGGATTATAGTGGACGGTCGGTCTTAGAGGCCTATGGGTGGGAGATGTTGTTTCACTTGCCAACGACCGGCCGGGGTCTGGCTTAACCGACGTGGAACGTGATTGCACCATCTGGTAGCAAGTCGAGTTGCAGATGAGTACACCCGATCGTGTGGAATAAGGCTTCAGGAGCGCTCCACCTGTTTACACCCCCGCAATCCCGCGCGCGGCACTCAGCAGCTCATACTCCCTCTGGCTCCACTGGTGCAGCTTGGCAGCCTCGACGGCATCACGACACAAGTCCAAAAACACCTCGGCGCCCTCGCAGAAGCACTCACGGGCAAAGTCACCCGAGCCGCTTGCGACGCACGAGCCGTCGGCAAAGAGCTTCCAGCTGGACGACTCGCGCGAGTCGTCTCCGAGCAGCTTAATCTGTAGCACGTGCGGGTCGCCGGCAACGCAGAGCTCTTCCTCGAGCACCTGCACGGTAAAGCGCATCTGGTGGGAGAGGCTGCTCTTGACCATGGCCGAGGCATAGCCGTTCGGCTTGTCCAGAAGATGCATTCGTTTTGGCTTGGCTACCAGGTTGTGGAAGTTGCGCTCACTGCGCACGGAGAAATTGTCCATACGGACTCCTTTCATCGATGTTGGCAGGGCCACCGTGCCTCTTGGCCGGTTGGCGTCGGGATCGTGGAGCCAACTCTCTACCCCGACTCTGGATAAAACGCGCCCGCTCCTTGCTGGCACGATGGAGTCTATCAGCGCGCGCGGACACAAATCAAGCGCCGCCTGCGAAATGATGTGCAGACGGCGCTTGATTTCGCCGGCTGCTGTTAGGCTTAAATCCGAAAAAGTGTCGAAATATCCCGTATAAAAGTACGGAAAAGTGTCGTAATACACACTTCAAAACCTCGAAAAAGTGTCGATTTGAGCACATAACAATCACGGAAAAGTGTATCCTAGTGCTAAAACAGCACGTAATAAGGGGTACGCTTATGCTACAGAGAAAAGCGAAAGCAAAGTTTGAATCTTGGCTTGCCTCGTCGCCTAACAAGGCTCTTTTGGTCAAGGGCGCCCGACAGGTAGGAAAGTCATATTTGGTCAACGTCTTTGCAAGCGAATCGTTCGAAAATGTCGTGACGTTCGACCTTATCGCCGACGCGTCCGTGCGCGATTCGTTTTTGGCGGCAAAAAGCGCGGATGACCTGCTTATGCGCATGTCTATTGCTGCAACGCAGCCGATGGTTGCGAACAAGACCGTTGTGGTTATCGACGAGGTACAGCGATGCCCCAACGTAGTGACGTTTATCAAATACCTGGTCCAGCGCGGCGACTTTCGATACATCCTTACCGGATCGCTCCTTGGTGTTGAGCTCGAGGGCATCGATTCCCTGCCGGTGGGGTATGTCGAGCAGGTCCAGATGTACCCGCTCGACTTTGAGGAGTTCTGCTGGGCAAGCGGCGTTGCTGCCGGAGCGTTTGACATGCTCAGGGGTTGTCTAAAGGACGAAAAGGAGCTCCCCGGCTATCTGTATGACCGCTTGCTCAATCTGTTCCATCAGTATGTGGTGGTGGGGGGCATGCCCGACGCGGTCAATTCCTTCTTGGCGACGCGCAATGTCGACGAGGTTCGAAACATCCATCGCGATCTTCACGCCCTGTATCGCGATGACATCGCAAAGTACGCTCCGCCTGAGCTACGCTTGGTTATTCGCGATATCTATGATCTGATTCCCAGCGAGGCCGGCTCCAAAAACAAGCGATTCAAACTGTCATCGATTAACGGTGTCAAACGTTTTTCGCAGGTGACAGATCATTTTCTCTGGCTATCGGAGGCGGGTGTCGCGCTTCCCGTGTATAACGTAACGGCGCCCGTGGCACCCCTTTTATTGGGGGAGCAACGAAATTTGTTCAAGCTGTTTTACTTGGACACCGGAATGCTCATGTCGTCGTATTCCAAAAGGGTCGCCCAAGGCGTTTTTGATGGGGGGGCGGAAGACGCCTTTGGCATGAACATGGGGGCGGCGTTTGAGGGCTTCGTTGCCCAAGAGCTCAAAGCCCACGGATTCAGATTGCGCTACTTTACGTCTAAAAAAGTCGGCGAGCTCGATTTTGTGGAGGAGACGCTCGATGGGGAGGTCCTTGCCATCGAGGTCAAGTCGGGCAAGAGCTTTAAGTCCCATGCGGCGCTCGACAACGCGCTCGCGACGAAGGGCTACGGAATCGATCGCGCCCTGGTACTTGCGGAATGTAATCTTCACCGCGATGGTGACGTGCTGTATCTGCCCATCTTTATGGCAGGGCTTTTGGAGCCGTAACATGCCGCCGGCTCTTCCGGCCCTCCCTTAACCCTCGCTACTCGTCGTCTCCGTCGTTGGGGTCGCCCTTGAGGGTGTTGATGTCCAGGTACTCGTCATCGTTCTCTTTTTGCTGGGTCTCCGACTCCGCTTGGGTGGGGCCGCGGAACAGCTGGAATCCCTCAAACGCAATGACGCCGAGCAGGGCAATGACAATGGCGATAAAGGCAACCTTGACTGCCTGCGGAAATTCCGAGAAACGCGGCGCCTTTTCCTCGGCGTAATAATCGGCGAATCGCTCTTCGCCCGTGCTTTTGGTATACGCCGGCGCGGACGCGGCCTCCGGGTCATATTCCGGTGCAGGCGTGGCAGCGTACGGATCGTTGAGATAATCGCTCGATGCGGTGCCGTAATCCTCGGTCTCGATGCGACCGGCGTCAGCATAGCCATCGGAATAATCGGAATATGCCGCACCGCCCTCATAGCCCGCGGCGCTCGTGTTGGCGGCAAAAAGCGGGTTAACTGGAACGTCGAGCGCCGGCATGCCGGTAGAGGTCTCATCCAGATCGGCTGCAGCCCAGGAATCGTAGGCAACCTGATGGGCAACGGGCTCATCGAGCCTTGTGACCGGAGGCTTGCGTGCCACAGGAACAGGCAACTGCTGGGCGCTGTACATAACGGTGCTGTCGGCCGATTTGCCCTGCGTCGCTGCAGCGAGAAATGCCGCCGTCTCGGACGGGTCGCTTGCGGGGCGGGGAGCGGGTGTGGGCGCCGAAGTGGGTGTGGGTGTAGGCGCGGGCGTCGAAACGGGCGACTGCGCAGGAGTCGGCGCAGATGCGGGCTTAGGCGCAAGTGCGGGATTGGGGCTTGACGGGCGAGCCCCGCCGCCCATGAGTTCGTCGGCGGTCCACGGGCGATCATCCATCACGTCGTCAAGGCTCAGCGAAAACAAGTCGTCTTCACCCTCATCGAACATGCGGTGCACATGTCCACCAATTGCCGGAATCAATCCGCGACCGGTGCATGATGCCTTGCTCAACGCCATTCTGTTCCACCCTTTCGAAATACTAATGACATCGATTATATGGAACTTTCCAAGCGGCTCGGTCTTGGATTCATGCTTTCCAGAACTCGCGCCCAAAAGGGGAGGGGCAATCCAGGTGAGTGCCTACTTGTCGCCTGCTGCCGCCTTGGCCTCATTGAGGTAGCTATAGAAGCTGTATTTGGAGATACCAAAGAACTCGCAGGCGCGCTCGCTCGACTTGGAAATGAGGAAGGCGCCGCGACGGTCGAGGTAGCCGATGGCACGAATGCGCTCGTCTTTGGTCATGAGCGCCGCGGGCTTGCCCACAAACTGCTCGCACTCGTGCAGCAGGTCCTCGAGCAGGTCGCCGATGTTCTTGGTAATGGGCTCGGGCTCGGTGTAGCCCGTGCCGCCGGCGCCGGTAAAGGCATCGAGCGAGCGCTCAAAAGCCTTCATGAGCGTAATGTCAAAGTTAATGCCCAAAATGCCGACGGGCTTGCCCTCGTCGTTGCGGATAAAGATGGTCGAGGACTTGAGCAGCTTGCCGTCGGTGGTCTTGGTGAGGTATGGCTCGCGGTCGTGCACGTCGGTGGTGCCCTCGTGCATGGACTCAAACACAATATGGCTGGGGCCGTCACCCAGTTTGCGCCCGCTGACGTGGCCGTTTTCGATCACTACGATGGAGTGGTCCACGTCCTCGGTCTCCAGGTCGTGGACGACGACTTCGCAGTTGGGGCCAAATTGGAGCGCCAGGCTGCGCGCAAGACGCTTGTAAAACTCAATCTGTGCGGGGGTCATAGGTGCCTTCCTAAAAATTAGTTTGGGCTCACTGTGCCATAAACCACACCTGTTCGCAAATAACGAAAGCATCGCTGCGTTATGCGACCGTTCGGCGGCGAAAAGGTACCGATTACGGCAACAAACAATTTGTTAGGTTTTCCATTCAAAAAGTGTGATAGAACAGTGCTAACAAACTTTTTGTTTGGCATCCACATAAAAGTTCAGCCGCATGAATGGGAATGGGCTGAAACGCGTATGCGGGGGCCGGCAAGAGAGAACTTAAGGAGTTCACCGTATGGCCGATAAGATCCAGTGGGCGGGCAACACGATGCCCAAGAGCGATGACAAGCACTTGGGAATCATGAGCCTCGACCACGTGAAGAAGGCCCGCGCCTTCCACCAGTCGTTCCCCCAGTACACCGTCACTCCGCTTGCCCGCCTGGACGGCCAGGCCGCACGCCTGGGCCTGTCCAACCTGTGCGTTAAGGACGAGAGCTATCGCTTTGGCCTCAATGCCTTTAAGGTTCTGGGCGGTTCGTTTGCCATGGCCAACTACATTGCCGACGAGACCGGCAAGGACGTTGCCGAGTGCACCTTCGATTACCTGACCTCCGATCAGCTTGCCAAGGACTTTGGCCAGGCTACCTTCTTTACCGCCACCGACGGCAACCATGGCCGCGGCGTGGCATGGGCTGCCAACAAGCTGGGCCAGAAGGCCGTCGTGCACATGCCCAAGGGTTCCACCAAGCCCCGCTTCGATAACATCGCCGCCGAGGGCGCCACGGTGACCATCGAAGAGGTCAACTACGACGAGTGCGTGCGCATGGCCGCCGCCGAGGCCGATGCCTGCGAGCGCGGCGTCATCGTTCAGGACACCGCCTGGGAGGGCTACGAGAAGATCCCGTCCTGGATCATGGAGGGCTACGGCACCATGGCTTCCGAGGCTGCCGAGCAGCTGCGCGAGATGGCCATCAACCGCCCGACGCACGTCTTTGTCCAGGCTGGCGTAGGCTCGCTCGCCGGCGCCGTGGTGGGCTACTTCACCAACCTGTATCCCGATAACCCGCCCACCTTCGTCGTGGTTGAGTGCGCGCCTGCCGCCTGCCTGTACAAGGGTGCTGCCGCCGGCGACGGCGATCCGCGCATCGTGGACGGTGACATGCCCTCCATCATGGCCGGTCTGTGCTGCGGCGAGCCCAACATCCTGGGCTGGGATATCCTGCGCAACCACGCCACCGCCTTCGTGTCCTGCCCCGACTGGGTCACCGCTCGCGGCATGCGCACCCTGGGCGCTCCCGAGAAGGGCGACCCGCGCGTCATCTCCGGCGAGTCCGGCGCGGTGACCACCGGCCTGGTCGAGACCCTCATGCTCGATCCCGAGTACGCTGAGCTCAAGGAGCTCATCGGCCTGGACAAGACGAGCTCCGTGCTCTGCTTCTCCACGGAAGGCGACACGGACCCCGACCAGTATCGCCGCATTGTTTGGGAAGGCGAATATCCGACCTGCTAATCGTTGGGCGGCGCAACGCGCCGCGCCAAATTCCTATTAGACCCCCTATGTCCTGCAGATGCATGAACCCGGGAGGCGGAGCGATACCTATTTGCTCCGTCGCGAGTTCCGCACGCAAAGGAAAGCACTTAATGTGCTTTCCGTCTTGCGCAGGACTGTCCGAGCAGCGGAGCAAATAGGTATCGCTCCGCCACCTCACAGGTAGATTCCTTCGTTTGAAAGGTTATGAACAATGGCTAAAGAACTCGATTTCGACGCTATCAAGGCTGCTGCTGAGTCTCATCGTGCTGATATGACTCGCTTCCTGCGCGCCATGATCTCGCACCCCTCTGAGTCTTGCGAGGAGGGCGAGGTCGTCGCTTGCATCAAGGCCGAGATGGAGAGCCTTGGCTATGACGAGGTCAAGGTCGACGGCCTGGGCAACGTCATGGGCTTTATGGGCGAGGGCGACAAGATCATCGCCATCGACTCTCACATCGACACCGTCGGCATCGGCAACATCGAGAACTGGGATGCCGATCCCTATGAGGGCTACGAGACCGACGAGATCATCTACGGCCGCGGCGGCTCCGACCAGGAGGGCGGCATGGCTTCTGCTACCTACGCTGCCAAGATGATGAAGGACATGGGCCTCATCCCCGAGGGCTACAAGATCATGGTCGTCGGCACCGTCCAGGAAGAGGACTGCGACGGCATGTGCTGGCAGTACATCTACAACAAGGACGGCATTAAGCCCGAGTTCGTCATTTCCACTGAGCCCACCGACGGCGGCATCTATCGCGGTCACCGCGGCCGCATGGAGATCCGCGTCGACGTTCACGGCACCTCCTGCCACGGTTCCGCTCCCGACCGCGGCGACAACGCCATCTACAAGATGGCCGACATCATCGCCGACGTCCGCGCCCTCAACAACAACGGCTGCGACGAGTCGACCGACATCAAGGGCCTCGTCAAGATGCTCGACCCCAAGTACAACCCCGAGCACTTTGAGGACGCCCGCTTCCTGGGCCGCGGCACCTGCACCGTCAGCCAGATCTTCTACACCAGCCCCAGCCGCTGCGCTGTCGCTGACTCTTGCGCCATCTCCATTGACCGTCGCATGACCGCCGGCGAGACCTGGGAGTCCTGCCTGGACGAGATCCGCAACCTGCCGGCCGCCAAGAAGTACGGCGACGACGTGAAGGTCTCCATGTACATGTACGACCGTCCGTCCTGGACCGGCGAGGTCTACGAGACCGAGGCTTACTTCCCCACGTGGATCAACAAGGAGACCGCTCCGCACGTCAAGGCCCTCGTCGACGCCCACAAGGCCATGTTCGGTGACGAGCGCATCGGCTGCGAGCCCAGCATGGACAAGCGCACCGGTCGTCCGCTGTGCGACAAGTGGACCTTCTCCACGAACTGCGTTTCCATCCAGGGCCGCTATGGCATCCCCTGCGTCGGCTTTGGCCCGGGTGCCGAGTCTCAGGCTCACGCTCCCAACGAGGTCACCTACAAGGACGACCTGGTCACCGCTGCCGCCATGTATGTTGCTGCTTTGAACCTCTACGATCCGAGCCAGGCCGATGGCGACGCTACCGTGTTCCGCGCCGGTCTGACCAACAACAAGATCGACTAGTCCCATTCCTTGATCTTGTTGAGCCGGGGGCCGCTCGTGTCCCCGGCACCCCCTGTTGACTTGGGGCCCGCGGTCGTTATCTCCCATGCTTCCTCAACGGTAGCGGGTCCTCGTCATAGCGCTCTGCATGTTCTAGCCACACGCGCATGCCGGAGCACATCTACTCATTGCGATCGTTTCATCTATGGAAAGGATATTTACATGGACGCCAAGTTTACCGAGCCCGTCGAGCAGCTGAACGGCCTCGATTTTAAGGGCATGTACGGCAGCGACTTCCTGCACACCTGGGATAAGACCACCGATGAGCTCAAGGCTCTCTACATCGTTGCCGACGCCCTGCGCGAGCTGCGTGAGAACAACGTTTCGTCCAAGATCTTCGACTCGGGCCTGGCCGTCTCCCTGTTCCGCGACAACTCCACCCGTACGCGCTTCTCCTTCTCTAAGGCCGCCAACCTGCTCGGCCTCGAGCTACAGGACCTGGACGAGAAGAAGTCCCAGATCGCTCACGGCGAGACCGTCCGCGAGACCGCTACCATGATCTCCTTCATGGCCGACGTCATCGGCATCCGCGACGACATGTACATCGGCAAGGGCGACGCCTACATGGCCGAGGTCTCCGAGTCTGTCCAGCAGGCCTACGAGGACGGCGTTCTGGATCACCGTCCCACGCTCATCTCCCTGCAGTCCGATTCCGATCACCCCACGCAGTCCTCTGCCGACATGCTCTACCTCATCAACGAGTTTGGCGGTCTTGAGAACCTCAAGGGCAAGAAGGTTGCCGTCACCTGGGCCTATTCGCCCTCTTACGGCAAGCCGCTGTCCTGCCCGCAGTCGCTGATCAGCCTGCTGCCCCGCTTTGGCATGGACGTCACCCTGGCCCACCCCGAGGGCTACGACCTCATGCCCGAGGTCGTCGAGCGTGCCAAGGGCTATGCCGCCGAGTCCGGCACCACCTTTAAGCAGGTCAACACCATGGCTGAGGCCTTCGAGGGCGCCGACATCGTGATCCCCAAGAGCTGGGCTCCGTTTGCCGCCATGGAGAAGCGTACCAACCTGTACGCCGAGGGCGACGACGCCGGCATCGCTGCGCTCGAGAAGGAGCTGCTCGCTCAGAACGCTACGCATCAGGATTGGTGCTCCACGACCGAGCTCATGGAGAAGACCGCCAACGGCCAGGACACCATCTTTATGCATCCGCTGCCCGCCGACATCTCCGGTGTCTCCTGCGAGCACGGCGAGGTCAACGCCGACGTCTTTGACATGCATCGTGTGGGCATGTACAAGGAGGCCAGCTACAAGCCGTACGCCATCGCAGCCATGATGTTCCTGCAGAAGGTTGCCGATCCCGCCGCTACCCTTAAGGCCCTCGACGAGCGCAACACCGCCCGTTGGTTCCAGGCCTAAAGCTGGGCTGAGGTAAGCCATGTAAAGGGGGCGCTCTGCCAACCGGCGGGGTGCCCCTTTTTGCATCGTGGGCGTGCGGGATAAGCGCTTTCGATGTGGATGCCCGCGACGCGAGTTATGGGTACGATGGTTTCAGGGGAGGTATCGCCATGAAACTTGGTTGCGTCATTATGGCTTCGGGCGAGGGCAAGCGGTTTGGCTCTAACAAGATGCTTGCCGATATCTATGGCAAGCCGCTGATTGCCCGGACCATCGATTCGGTTCCCCGGGGCTTTGACGTCGTGGTTTCGACGCGTTGGCCCGAGGTCGCCCAGATTTGCGAGGACAAGCATTGCCCGTGTGTGCTGCACGATGGCAAGCTCAGAAGCGAAAGCGTCCGTGCGGGCCTTTCGTGGGGGGCGAGCCGCGGCTGGAAGGGTTGCCTCTTTTTGCCGGGCGACCAGCCGCTCGTGAGTTCGGATTCTTTTGAGGCCATGGTTCGCGCGTTTGATGAGCGTGGCCGCAAGTATCCGGTGCGTCTTGCGTGCAACGGTGAGCCTTCGAGCCCGGTGCTCTTTCCGGCGGAACTGTTCGATGCACTTATGTGTCTTGAGGGTAAGGACGGCGGCGGTTCGATCCTCAAGGACCGTACCGACGTGGTGCTGGTCGAGGCGCGTGCCTACGAGCTGTGGGACGTCGATACCGTCAAGGGACAGCGACGCATAACGGAGCATATCGCCGCCTGCTCGTATTTTGATCGCGTGGCCAACTGCATCAATTAATAAGGAGCAATTATGATCATCATCAAAAACGGCGCGCTCGTGACGCCCCAGGGGCTTCGCCGCGCCGATCTTGCCATGGATGGCGATAAGATCGTGCGGATTGCCGCGGCGATTGAGCCGGCCGAGGGCGATACCGTCGAGGATGCTGCGGGCTGCTGGGTGTTCCCGGGCTTTATCGACGGCCACACGCACATGCAGTGCTGGACCGGCATGGATTGGACGGCCGATAGCTTTGAGACCGGTACGCGTGCGGCTGCCTGCGGCGGTACGACGACCATCGTGGACTACGCGACGGCCGATCGCGGCGTGACCATGCCCGATGCCTTGGCCGAGTGGCATCGCCGCGCCGACGGAACCTGCACGGCCAACTACGCCTTTCATATGGCACTCGCCGAGTGGAACGAGCGCAACCGCGCCGACCTCTCGGCCATGCGCGAGGCGGGCGTATCGTCGTTCAAGACCTACTTTGCCTACGATCATCTGCGCCTGGACGATGCCGAGACGCTCGAGGTGCTGGAGGAACTCAAGCGTATTGGCGGCATACTGTGCGTGCATTGCGAGAACGGTACGCTGGTGAATGAGCTGCAGAAGCGCGTGTTTGAGCAGGGTATCCACGGGCCCGAGGGCCATGCGCTCAGCCGTCCGGATGTGTGCGAGGCCGAGGCCGTGAGCCGTCTGCTGTATCTGGCACACCTGGCCGGGGATGCTCCGGTCAACGTGGTACACCTTTCGACCAAGCTGGGGCTCGAGGCCATTCGCGCTGCCAAAGCGCACGGGCAGAAGAACATCTATGTCGAGACCTGCCCTCAGTATCTGATGCTCGACGACACCTGCTATCTGGAGCAGGGCGAGGACGGCTTTGCGGGCGCCAAGTACGTGATGAGCCCGCCGCTGCGCCATGCCGGTGACCGTGCCGCGCTGCGCGAGGCGCTTGTGGCTGGCGAGATCGATACTATTGCGACCGATCATTGCAGCTTTAACCTGCACGGGCAAAAGGACCGAGGACGCGATGATTTCCGCGCGATTCCCAACGGCGGGCCCGGCGTGGAGCATCGTCCCGTTGCGATTGCCACGAGCTTTGAGGGACAGCTGGGTCCCGAGGATCTGTGCCGCTTGATGAGCGAGAATCCGGCGCGCGTTTTTGGCATGTATCCGCGCAAGGGCTGTCTTGCCGAGGGCGCCGATGCCGACGTGTGCGTGTGGGATCCGTGCGCGCGTTGGACGATCAGCGCCGCGACGCAGCATCAGGCCGTGGACTACACGCCGCTCGAGGGCTTTGAGGCACATGGCCGCGCCAAGGCCGTGTTTGTGAACGGCGTGCTGGCGGCACGCGACGGCGAGCCCACCGGAGCCCAACCCGGCCGCTACGTGCCCCGCTAACGGGAAGACCGCCGGGGTAGCTAATTTGGGAGATGATTTTTTGGGACGGGGTAGCAAAAAGAGCCCCGTCCCAAATTTGCTACCCCTGGAGGCTGGTGGCGATGAGGGGGCGGTTGAGGGCTGCCTCGAAGCGATCTGCCATTGTTGGGTCGGCAAGCGTGTCGGCTTGGTTGGGCATGATACGGGCATTGCTGAGGTTCAGCATCTGCAGCTCGGCATTGAGCACCTGGGCGACGCGCTCTGGGGTGGCAGCGTCGGTGGGCTCGCAGCCGCAGCGCTCGCAGAAGAGCTCGGGGCGGTGGACAACCTCGGCGACGGGCTTGCCCAGCCCCGAGGCGCCGACGACCCAGACAACGTTTGTCGCGGCGGCGGGAATTACCGGCTCCCAGGCGGCATGTGCCTTGAGCGGGAGTCGCTTGCTGCCATCTGCCTCGGCCAACACATAGTCAAAGCGCTGCGCCAGCTCGTTGAGCGGCTCGGCGGGGGCGGAGAGCTTGCCTGTCTCCGGGTCCAAAACACCCGTCTGGCAGATGCTTCCGCGGACAAGTCCCGCGCATGCCTCGCAGGTGCAGCCGGGAACATGTAGGGTCCCCGGCTTCCAAGGCGCGGCGTCCAGGCGACGGCTCGACCCGTCCCATGGCACGCCGGCGACGGGAAACATGTGCGTGGTGGTACAGAGGAGCACGCGGCCGCCAGCGCGCATGAGCTCGAGACCCAGCGTCTTCAGCAGCGTCGACTTGCCGCCACTGCCGATAATCGCGGTAATGCCCGGCTCGATCCTGAGCGCGGAGGCAAGATTGCCGCTAACCGTTTCCATCTGTTCACCGCCGTATAATACTGTGATAATAAATAATCATCAGAGTAGCGGCCGAACCGCTTTTGCTCTGCTCAAACCGTAGCACAGGGAGGTACCCCGGGAATGCTCGTTTATGTTCGCGGCGCCGGCGATATCGCCACGGGCGTCGCCGCTCGCTTGGTGCGCGCCGGCGTTTCGGTCGTTATGGCCGATATCGCGGTTCCCACGTGCATCCGCCGCACAATCTGTTTTTGCGAGGCCATTCGCCTGGGCGAGGTCGAGGTCGAAGGCATTCGCGCTCGCTTGGCACGGACGCCGGCTGAGGCGCTTGAGATTACCGAGGCTGGAGACGTCGCCGTTGTGGTGGACCCTCAGGCCAAGATGCTCGGCGAGCTGAAACCCGCGGCTGTGGTCGACGCGATTTTGGCTAAGCGCAACTTGGGCACCACGCGCGACATGGCGCCTGCCGTCATCGCTGTGGGGCCGGGCTTTACCGCGCCGGTTGACTGCGACGCCGTGGTCGAGACCATGCGCGGGCATTTTCTCGGCCGTGTCATTACCCAAGGTTCGCCCCAGCCCAACACGGGCGTGCCGGGCATTATCGCCGGCTATGGCAAGGAACGTGTTATCCACAGCCCCGCCGCCGGCGTGTTTCGGTCCGACCGCGCAATCGGCGACATCGTGAGCGCCGGAGACGTGATTGGCTACGCGGGCGATACGCCCATGTGCACGCAGATCGATGGCTGTCTGCGCGGGCTTTTGGCGAACGGCGTGCAGGTGACTGAGGGCTTTAAATGCGCCGATGTCGACCCGCGCGGCGATGCCAGCTATATCAACTACATTTCGGACAAAGCGACGTCGGTCGGCGGCGGCGTGCTCGAGGCACTCGCTATGCTCACCGATGTCTTTAGAGGATAGAAGGCGGCAATGGAAAAGCTCGATGTTGTGAATGCGGCGCTTGCCGCCCTGCGTGCTGGCGAGACGTGCGAGCTGGTGGTCGTGGCCGGTACGGCGGGGTCGTCCCCGCGCGGTGTGGGCGCCTGGATGGCCGTCTTTGCCGATGGCAGCCAGGCGGGCACTATCGGCGGCGGCAAGATTGAGCTCTTTGCGCTGGATGAGGCGCGCGAGCTCCTGAGCGCGGGACAGTCGCGTCTGGTCCGCTACACCATGGGCGGCGAGAACTCCGATACCGGCATGATCTGCGGCGGAGCCATCTGCCTGTGCTACCTGCATTTGGATGCGACTCAGGCACCGTTGTTCCAGTCGGTTGCCGACGTCTTGGCCTATCGGCGCATCGGCGACTTCGTCATCGACTTTGAGCCGTTTATCGCGAGCGCGCTCGAGGGCGATGTGGTTGAGTACCATGGCGAGACATCGCGCCATACCATTGCGGGCTGCCCCGAGCTTTCGCTGGTGGAGGAGGGGAGTAAGGTCACCTACACCAACGCCGCCTCCGAGATTCCCCCGGCGCACATCGAGACGCTCTGCCCCGAGGGCCTGACCTACATCTTTGGCTGCGGACACGTGGGCGCTGCGACGGCGCGCGTACTCACGGCGGCGGGCTTTGCCGTTGTGGCGTGCGATGACCGCCCCGGCACGCTGACGCCCGAATGGGTGCCCGGTGTCTACGATCGTCGCCTGGTCGATTACAAGAACCTGAGCAAGCAGTGCCCCATCGGCCCGCGCGACTTGGTGGTCGTGGCCACGGCAGGCCACAAGTCCGATATCGACGTGGTGATTCAGGCCATGCGCGCTAAACCCGCCTATCTGGGCTGCTTGGGCTCGCGCCGCAAGACGGCCTTTGTGCGCGCCCGTTTGGAGCAGGAGGGCTTTACGCAGGACCAGATCGACGGGCTGCACCTGCCGATCGGCGTTGCCATCGAGGCCGAGGATCCCGAGGAGATTGCCATCTCCATCGCCGCCGAGATGATCCACCTGCGCCGCACCAAACTCGTCCCCCGCAAGCGATAGTCTTATCCCCATATATGAGTTGCGGTGGAATAGGGACTGTTTATGCCTGTTAAGCCATCAAACAGTCCGTATTTCACCGCAACTGCTGTTTGTCCCCGGGGGATGCAGGATAGCGGGTCAAAATGCTACCTGTGTCATATGCCCTATAATGTCCGACCGTTGAGCGGCATGGGACCGCTGCTTAGGGTATGGGAGGCGCAAATGGCAGAGTCGGCAGCAGGGGATGCCCTGTTCGAGCGTACGGGAAAAGTTTCGTTTGTGCAGGTATTACCCCATGCACTGCAGCATGTGCTGGCGGCATTCGCGGGTATCGTCACGCCCGCCATCATTATCGCGT
This sequence comes from Collinsella sp. AM20-15AC, assembly GCF_003471405.1. Taxonomy (NCBI): domain Bacteria; kingdom Bacillati; phylum Actinomycetota; class Coriobacteriia; order Coriobacteriales; family Coriobacteriaceae; genus Collinsella; species Collinsella sp. AM20-15AC. Next base: position 19,858 of record NZ_QRJA01000002.1, on the reverse strand, counting down.
CGGTCTGTGGCTTTACCCCTCAAGAGGAAGCCGCTGTCATCCAGGCGTCGCTTGTCCTCTCGGCGCTCGACATTTTCCTTCAACAGTTCCCCATAAAAGGTGTCGTCGGTTCGGGCCTGCCCATCGTGATGGGCGCGAGCTTCACCTTCGTGCCGGCGCTCAAGGCGGTCGGTCTCGAGCTCGGCTTTGAGGCCGTGCTGGGCGCCCAGGCAATCGGTGGCGCGCTCGTCGTGCTCTTCGGCCTGCTGTTTAGGCGCGTGAGCTTTCTGTTCCCGGCCCCGGTGCTCGGCACCGTCATCTTTGTCATTGGCCTGTCACTATGCCCAGTGGCGGTTGCCTCCATGGCGGGCGGGGAGGGCGCGGCCGATTTTGGCAGTGTCACCAACTGGGCCGTCGCGCTCGTGACGTTTGTCGTTACCTTTATGGCCGGCAACTACGGCAAGGGCGCGCTTAGACTGGGCAGCATCCTGGCCGGTATCTGCGCGGGCTTTGTTTTGGCTGCGGTGTTGGGCATGGTCGATTTCTCGGCCATCGCGACTGCCAGCTGGTTCGCCCCGCCGGCTCTGGGCGCCCATCGCCTGGTGTTCGACCCGGCCGCGTGCGCCGTCGTGGGCGTTGTCGCCATTGTCAACGCCGTGCAGGTCATGGGCGAGTTTGCCGCCGTGTCGTCCGCTGCGCTCGATATCCCTGCGACCGATAGCCAGATCTCGGGTGGCCTGATCGCCAACGGCCTGGTCGGTATGCTGTCAGGCTTTTTGGGCGGCGTCCCCACGGCAACCTTTGGCCAGAATGTGGGCATTATCGCCGAGAACAAGGTCGTCAACCGCATGGTCTTTACGCTTGCCGCCGTCATCTTGCTCATCGCGGGCCTGCTGCCCAAGTGTGCGGCGGTACTCACGTCCATTCCGCAGCCGGTCATCGGCGGCGCCACGATCGGCGTGTTCGCGACCATCGGTATGAACGGTGTGGTCATGTTTGCCCGCCACGGCCTGTCTCAGCGCGATACCACGCTCATGGGTCTCTCTATCGCCTTTGGCACGGGCATTGAGCGCACGGCCGGCGCGCTTGCCGGCGCTGGATTCCCCGCATGGGTTGGCACCGTCTTTGGCGGATCCTCCATTGCTGTCGCCGCGCTCGTTGCTGTGATCCTCAACCTGGTCCTCCCGCGCCAAAAATAACGCCCCATATATGAGTTGCGGTGGAATAGGGACTGTTTATGCCTGTTAAGCCATCAAACAGTCCGTATTTCACCGCAACTGCCTAGGGATCCGTTTTCCTCCGTCGCATGCGGACGCATTTGTGCGGGGGAGTTGTGGAGTTGTGCAGGCAGACGAGGTTTTTCTGGAAATACGCTCCCGATGCGCGTATAGTACCGATTGTTTTGTCGGCTCCTGCTGCGTCGAGTCCAAACCGCGAAATGCCATGAGCGGCGCGGATGCAGTCAGGAGGCACGAGGACAACCCATCGTGGCCACGCCCCGTGCTTAAAACCCCAAGAAGGAGTGAACAATGGCAGAAGAGAAGTATGTGCCGCGTCTGAAGACCAAGTACAACAACGAGGTCAAGCAGCAGCTTCAGGACAAGTTCCAGTACGAGAACGTCATGATGATCCCCAAGTTTGAGAAGATCGTCGTGAACATGGGTGTCGGCGAGGCCGCTACCGATTCCAAGGCCATCGACGGTGCCGTGCGCGACCTGCGCGCCATCACCGGCCAGCAGCCGATGATCACCCGTGCCCGCAAGTCCATCGCTACCTTCCGCCTGCGCGCTGGTATGCCGATCGGCTGCAAGGTTACCCTGCGTGGCGACCGTATGTGGGAGTTCTTCGATCGTCTGACCTCCGTCGCGATTCCCCGTATCCGCGACTTCCGCGGCATCTCCGCCAAGAGCTTCGACGGCCGTGGTAACTTCTCCATGGGCGTCACCGAGCAGCTCATCTTCCCCGAGATCGACTTCGACTCCGTCGATCACCAGCGTGGTATGGACATCACTTTCGTGACCACCGCCAACACCGATGAGGAGGCCAAGGCCCTTCTGGACGCCTTCGGTTTCCCGTTCAAGAAATAGGTTCACCTGCCCTATGAGCGCCGTTCCCAGAAGGGGGCGGCGCTTGGGGCGAACAATACTCTATGTGAGGAGGATATAAGTGGCTAAGACATCGATGATCGTCAAGTGCAATCGCAAGCAGAAGTTCTCTACTCGTGAGTACACGCGCTGCCAGCGCTGCGGCCGTCCGCACTCTGTGTACCGCAAGTTCGGCCTGTGCCGTGTCTGCTTCCGCGAGCTTGCACTCAAGGGCGAGCTTCCCGGCGTTAAGAAGGCCAGCTGGTAAGTCACTACCAGCGTTTCAAGCATCAGTTTGGAACAGGGAAAACGCGCTAAAAAGGCTTTGCCGTTAAGGGCGGCGAAGAACCAAGAGCACGTGTTCATCAAGAACGAAGGAGAATCTGTATGAACCTTACAGACCCGATCGCAGATATGCTTACGCGCATCCGTAACGCTAACTCTGTGAACAAGGCCACGGTCTCCATGCCGAGCAGCAAGAAGCTCGTCGAGATCGCTCGTGTTCTGCACGAGGAGGGCTACATCGAGGGCTACGATGTCGAGGACACCGTTCCCCAGAAGACTCTGCACATCACGCTTAAGTATGGTCCCAAGAAGGCTAAGGTCATCAACGGCATCCGCCGCATTTCCAAGCCGGCCCTGCGTAAGTACACCGGCGTTGCCGACATGCCCCGCGTCCGCGGTGGCCTTGGTACCGCCATTATTTCCACCAGCCATGGCGTCATGACCGACCGCGATGCTCGCAAGCACAACGTCGGCGGCGAGATCATCGCTTACGTCTGGTAATTCGCTCGGTAGGTAGAAGGAAAGGAGATCACCGTGTCTCGTATCGGTAATAAGCCTGTCCAGATTCCCGCCGGAGTCGAAGTGGCAGTCAACGGCAACAACGTTGTCGTCAAGGGCCCCAAGGGCCAGCTCGAGCTCGATGTCTTTGAGAAGCTCGCTATCAACGTCGAGGACAGCGTCCTCACCGTTTCCCGTCCCGACGACGAGCGTGAGACCCGTGCCCGCCACGGCCTCACCCGCGCCCTCATCCACAACATGGTGGTTGGCGTTTCCGAGGGCTTCGAGAAGAAGCTCGAGCTCGCCGGCGTCGGTTACCGCGTGCAGCAGAAGGGCAAGAACCTCGAGTTCTCCCTGGGCTTCTCGCACCCCGTGATCGTCGAGGCTCCCGAGGGCATCACCTTCGAGGTTCCCGACAACACCCACGTGAACGTCAAGGGTATCAACAAGCAGCAGGTCGGTCAGATCGCCGCTGAGATCCGCGGCCATCGTCCTCCCGAGCCTTACAAGGGCAAGGGTATCCACTACGTTGGCGAGCACATCCGCCGCAAGCTGGGTAAGGCCGCCAAGTAGTCGTAACCGACTCACTCGCATAAGACCAGCACCCCGTCAGGTGCTGGCAAGATCAACCTTTTTAGGAGTTTACGTATGAACAAGCATAAGGCGAAGCTGGAAGGCCTCAAGCGTCGTCAGCGTCGTGTTCGCGGCAAGGTCTCGGGTACCTCCGAGCGTCCGCGTCTTCGCGTGACCCGTACTAACGCCAACATCTATGCCCAGATCATCGACGACAGCAAGGGCTCCAGCCTGACGCTCGTCTCTGCCTCGACCCTCGAGGCCGAGTTCAAGGGCACCCACACCTCGAACAAGGAGGCTGCGGAGAAGGTCGGTCAGCTCGTTGGCAAGCGTGCCATCGAGGCCGGCATCACCAAGGTCGCCTTCGATCGCGGTGGCCGTATCTACCATGGCCGCGTCAAGGCCCTCGCCGACGGTGCTCGTGCCGCCGGTCTCGAGTTCTAGGAGGTATGTAGCACATGGCTCGTAATCAGAAGCAGCAGCGCGAGGCCTCCGAGTTCGAGGAGCGCGTCGTTTACATCAACCGCGTGTCGAAGACCGTCAAGGGTGGTCGTCGCATGAGCCTCGTCGCTCTCGTCGTCGTTGGCGACGGCAAGGGCAACGTCGGCGTTGGCATGGGCAAGTCCGCTGAGGTGCCCCTGGCCATCTCCAAGGCGTCTCTCGATGCCAAGAAGAACATGTTCCACGTGCCGGTGACCGAGCAGGGCACCATCCCGCACGAGGTTCTCGGCCACTTTGGTGCCGGCCGCATCATCATCAAGCCCGCTGTCGAGGGTACCGGCGTTATCGCCGGCGGCGCTGTGCGTCCCCTCTTCGAGCTTGCTGGCATCAAGAACGTCCTGTCCAAGTCCCTCGGTACCGACAACGGCCTCAACATCATCAAGGCTGCCGTCGAGGGCCTCAAGGAGCTCTCCAGCCCTGAGGACGTCGCGGCTCGCCGTGGCCTGACGGTCTCCGAGATGTTCGTCGGTAAGGAGAACTAAGCATGGCTGACACCATCAAGATCAAGCAGGTCCGCAGCACCAACGGTTGCAAGCAGGACCAGGTCCGTACTGTCCGTGCCCTCGGTCTCCACAGGATCCGCGAGGTTCGCGAGATTGCTGACAACGAGTCCGTCCGCGGCATGATCTTCAAGGTCAAGCACCTTGTCGAGATTGTAGAGGAGTAGCAAATGCAGCTTCACGATCTTACTCCCGCGCCCGGTTCCACCAAGAACCGCAAGCGCGTCGGCCGTGGCAATTCTTCGGGTCACGGCACCACTTCTGGCCGCGGTCAGAAGGGCCAGGGCTCTCGCTCTGGCGGCACCAAGGGTGCCGGCTTCGAGGGTGGCCAGACTCCGCTGGCCATGCGCCTGCCTAAGCTTCCGGGCTTCCGCAACCCCCGTCGTATCGAGTACACCGCTGTCAACGTTGAGCGTCTCGAGCGTAAGTTCGAGGACGGCGCTGTGATCGACGGTGCCGCTCTTAAGGCCGCTCGCATCACCAAGAGCGAGTTCGAGCCCGTCAAGGTGCTCGGCAATGGTGAGCTCACCAAGAAGTTCACGGTCAAGGTCGACAAGGTCAGTGCTTCTGCGCAGGCCAAGATCGAGGCCGCCGGCGGAAAGGTCGAGCTGCCGTGCTAAATGGTCTTAAGAATGCTTTCCGCATCAAAGAACTGCGCGAAAAGATTCTTTTTACCATAGCTATGCTCGTCGTGTACCGCATTGGTGCGCACGTTCCTGTGCCCGGCATTCCCTTCCAGGGGATGCTGGGCCTTTTCTCGACCGATAACAATTCGGTCGCCGCAGGTGCTATGGCCCTCCTGAATCTTTTCTCTGGCGGCGCGTTGAGCTATGTGTCGGTGTTTTCGCTGGGCATCATGCCTTACATCACCAGCTCGATCATCCTCCAGATGCTCCAGGCCGTCGTGCCTTCCCTGCACGAGCTTGCCCGCGAGGGCGAGGTCGGTCAGACCAAGATTACGCAGTATTCGCGTTATCTCACCCTGGCTCTGGCAATCCTCAACTCCGTGGGTTACCTCTTCCTCTTTAAGAGCTTCGGCATCAGCTTTAATGGCGCCGGCGCTCCCGAGATCATCTTCGACCTCATGGTCGTCGGCACGCTCACCGCGGGTGCCATGCTGATCATGTGGATTGGTGAGCTCATCACCCAGCGTGGTATCGGCAATGGCATGTCGCTGATCATCTTTGCGAACATCATGGCCGGCCTGCCGCAGGCGATCTTCTCCAGCACCGAGGGCAATGCCGGTGGCATCATCACCATGGTGATTATCTGCGCCATCATCCTGCTGGTTATCCCGCTGATTGTTTTCCTTGAGCGCGGCCAGCGCCGCATTCCGGTCTCCTACGCTAAGCGCGTTGTGGGTCGTCGCATGATGGGTGGCCAGACCACCTACCTGCCCATCAAGGTCAACACCGCGGGCGTCGTGCCGATCATCTTCGCTTCGGCGCTGCTGTACTTCCCGGCTCAGATTGCCGTGTTCTTCCCCGGCATCGGCTGGATTCAGGCAGTTGCCTCCGCGCTTTCGACCGGTTGGCTCAACTGGGTGCTTAATGTTGTCCTCATCGTGTTCTTCGCGTACTTCTACACCTCCATGGTGTTCAACCCCGATGACACGGCCGACAACCTTAAGAAGCAGGGTGGCTTTATTCCGGGCGTCCGTCCGGGTAGGGCTACCGCGGCCTACATCAAGAACGCGCTCAACAAGATCACGCTTCCCAGCGCTGTCTTTTTGGCGCTCATCGCCATCGTGCCTTCGATCATCTTCTCCTTCACGGGTAACCATCTGATCCAGGCATTTGGCGGCACGTCCATCCTCATCATGGTCGGCGTCGTGCTCGACACGGTCGATAAGCTCGAAGGCCAGATCAAGATGTATGATTACGATGGATTCTTTAAATAGGCTAGAGGAGGATTGCTCATGAACCTCGTATTGCTCGGAGCTCCGGGTGCCGGTAAGGGCACCGTCGCACAGGAGCTCGTCGCCGAGTTTGGCGTCGCTCACATTTCCACGGGCGACCTGCTGCGTGCTGCCGTCAAGGGTGGCACCGAGCTTGGTATTCAGGCTAAGAAGTACATGGACGCTGGCGAGCTCGTTCCCGACCAGCTCGTGATCGACCTTGTCAAGGAGCGCCTTGCTGCCGATGACGCCCAGCAGGGCTTCATCCTCGACGGCTTCCCGCGCAACACCGCCCAGGCTGTGACGCTCGATTCCGAGCTCTCCGCCATGGGTCGCGAGATCGACTGCGCCCTTCTGGTCGACGTGGCCCCCGAGGTCATCATCGATCGTCTGTCTTCGCGTCGCACTTGCCGCGCCTGCGGTTACACCGGCACCGCTGCCGATGCTACCTGCCCCAAGTGCGCCGGCGAGATGTATCAGCGCGACGACGACAAGCCCGAGACCATCAAGAACCGTCTCGACGTCTACGAGAAGTCCACGAGCCCGCTCGTCGACTACTATCGTGGCCAGGGTCTGCTCAAGTCGGTCAACGGTGACCAGGCTCGCGAGACCGTGTACGGGGATGTCAAAGAGGCTCTCGGTCTATGATCAAGATTAAGTCTGCAACGCAAATCGAGCAGATGAAGAAGGCAGGAGCGCTGTCTAAGATGGCGCTCCGCCACGTTGGAGCCATGGTGCGCCCTGGTGTTTCGACCTTTGAGCTCGATCAGCTCGCGGAGCAGATTATCCGTATGCATGGCGGCACCCCGGCCTTTAAGGGTTACGGCGGGTTCCCCGGTACCATTTGCGCATCGATTAACGATGCCGTGGTCCACGGTATTCCCAACCCCGACATGATCCTGCGCGATGGCGATATCATCTCCATCGATACGGGAGCCGTTGTCGACGGTTGGGTTGGCGATAACGCTTGGACGTTTTTTGTCGGCACACCCACGCCCGAGGCCAAGGCCCTGTGCGAGGTCACGCGCGATTGCCTTAAGGCTGCCATCGAGCAGGCTGTTCCCGGTAACCATATCGGGGATGTTGGTTACGCCGTTCAGTCCCTCGCCGAGTCTCACGGTTACGGCGTGCTTCGTGACTATGTGGGCCATGGCATTGGCCGCGTGATGCACGAGGACCCCAACGTTCCTAACTATGGAAAGAAGGGGAGGGGCGTTCGCCTCCAGGCCGGCATGGTCATTGCCATCGAGCCGATGGTTACGATGGGTTCCAACCATGTGAGCACGGGCTCCGACGGTTGGATTGTTACGACCAACGACCACCTGCCCGCCGCGCACTACGAGAACACCGTCGCCATTACCAATGACGGTCCGGTGATTATCACCACGGATGCCCAAGGTGCTTGGTGTTCGCTCCAAGGCGGAGAAATGTAACAAGTTCCACTTAGTTGTGGAGCCATTACGAAGATATTACGATACGTGCATGCGTATTGTAGAATACTCAATCGCTGTCGTTTTCTAGAGAAAGATGATTGCTTGTGAAGAAGGAAGACGCAATTGAGCTCGAGGGTACGGTAAAGGAACCGCTGCCCAACGCCATGTTTAAGGTCGAGCTCGAGAACGGTCATTCGGTTCTGTGCAACATTTCTGGCAAGATCCGAATGAATTACATCCGTATTCTCCCCGGTGACAGGGTTGTCGTGGAGCTTTCCCCGTACGACCTGACCCGCGGCCGCATCACCTATCGCTACAAATAGCGGCACGCATACACGCACTCCATTTCCGGCTGCAGGCTTAGCTCAACCTACGGTCGGATTGTGTGTGAAGACCAGCCATAGTTTTAAACGCCTGCGGCTGGGCGAGTAGATAGTAGGGAAGTAGTTTGAGCGCTACCGAAAGGAAGAACGATGAAGGTACGTCCTTCGGTCAAGAAGATGTGCGATAAGTGCAAAATCATTAGGCGCCATGGCAAGGTCCTCGTCATTTGCGAGAACCCCCGTCATAAGCAGCGTCAGGGTTAAGAGAGGAGACTACGTTGGCCCGTATTAATGGTGTCGACCTCCCGCGTGAGAAGCGCGTTGAGATCGGTCTGACCTACATTTACGGCATCGGCCGCACCACTGCGACGAAGATCTGCGTCGAGTGCAACGTTAACGTGGATACGCGCGTTAAGGACCTCACCGAGGATGAGGTTAACGCCATCCGTGATTATATCGATAAGAACCAGATCATGGTTGAGGGCGACCTCCGCCGTGAGCGCAACCAGAACGTCAAGCGCCTTATGGACATCGGCTGCAACCGCGGCCTTCGTCACCGCAAGGGCCTCCCGGTCCGCGGCCAGCGCACCCACACTAACGCTCGTACCCGCAAGGGCCCGAAGCGTCAGATCGGTGCTAAGAAGAAGAAATAAGGAGCGCTAGATAGATGGCTACTGCTAAGAAGAACGTTCGCGCTGCCCGTCTGAAGCGCGCGGACCGTAAGAACATTTCCGTGGGCCAGGCTCACATTCGTTCTACGTTCAACAACACGATCGTTTCGATCACCGATCCCCAGGGCAACGTCATTTCCTGGAAGTCGGCTGGCCAGGTGGGCTTCAAGGGCTCCCGTAAGTCCACGCCGTTCGCTGCCCAGATGGCTGCCGAGGCTGCTGCCAAGCAGGCCATGGAGCACGGTATGAAGAAGGTTTCCGTCTTCGTCAAGGGCCCCGGCTCCGGTCGTGAGACCGCCATTCGCTCCCTCCAGGCTGCTGGCCTCGAGGTCTCGAGCATCCAGGACAAGACCCCCATTCCGCACAACGGCTGCCGCCCCAAGAAGCGTCGCCGCGTGTAACTGAAAGGATCGTATCAATATGGCAATCGACAGGACTCCTGTTCTTAAGCGCTGCCGTCAGCTCGGGATCGATCCCGCTGAGCTCGGTTACAGCAGCAAGAAGGAATCTATCCGTCAGCCCAAGCGCCGTCGCAAGGAATCTGAGTACGGCATGCAGCTGCGCGAGAAGCAGAAGGTCAAGTTCATCTATGGCGTTCTGGAGAAGCAGTTCCACGGCTACTTCAACAAGGCCCGTAAGATGAACGGCGTCACCGGTGAGAACCTCATGATCATCCTTGAGTCTCGCCTTGACAACGTCGTCTTCCGTCTTGGCTTCGCCCGCACCCGCAAAGAGGCTCGTCAGTCCGTCCGTCACGGTCACTTCACCGTGAACGGCAAGCGCGTGGATATTCCGTCCTACCGCGTCAAGGCCGGCGACGTCGTCGCTGTCGGCGAGAAGTTCCGTGACCTCCTCCCCATCAAGGAGGCTCTGATTTCCTCCGAGCGCTTTGAGGTCCCTGGCTGGCTCGAGGTCGATATCGAGAAGCTGTCTGGTAACGTGCTCGCTCTGCCGACGCGTGAGCAGATCAGCGGTGATATCAACGAGCAGCTCATCGTCGAGCTCTACTCTAAGTAGTCCATCCGGGCTGCTGAGGCTGGAGGTAATACATGTCAGAATTCATTAGGCCTCAGGTTCAGGTCGAAGAGATCAACGAGACGTCTGCTCGTGTCTCCGTCGAGCCGCTCGAGCGTGGCTACGGCGATACGCTGGGTAACTCCCTTCGTCGCGTACTTCTGTCCTCGCTCGAGGGTGCCGCCGTCGAGGCTATTCAGATCGATGGTGCACAGCACGAGTTCATGACCATCCCTAACATGGTCGAGGATGTCACCGACATCGTCCTGAATGTCAAGGGTCTTGTCTTCAGGGCTCTCGGCACGACCGACGAGGCGACCGCCACCATTTCTGTTGACGGCCCCTGCGAGGTCACCGGTGCGGACTTCTTTATTCCGTCCGAGTTTGAGCTGGTCAACCCCGAGCAGCACATCGCTACGCTTACCGAGGGTGGCCATCTCACCATGAGCATGCGCATCGGCTATGGCCGCGGCTATGTCTCTGGCGAGGCTAACAAGCGCGACAACGATCCCATCGGTGTGATCCACGTCGACTCGCTGTACTCGCCGGTGTCCCGTTGCGCCAAGCTCGTTGAGGCTTGCCGTGTCGGTCAGCACACCGACTACGACCGCCTTGTCCTCGAGATCGAGACCAACGGCTCCATCGCTCCGCGCGACGCCATGGTCCAGGCTGCCAATATCATCAACCAGCATATGGCTGCCTTTATGAACCTTGCCGAGACCCCCGAGGTCGAGGAGGAGGCTTCGATCTTCGCTCCCGAGGTCACCAACGACAACGCCGAGCTGGACAAGCAGATCGAGGATCTGGACCTTTCCGTCCGTTCCTACAACTGCCTTAAGCGCGCCAGCATTCACTCGGTCCGTCAGCTCGTTGAGTTCTCGGAGAACGATCTGCTTAACATCCGTAACTTCGGTGTTAAGTCGATCGAGGAAGTGAAGGACAAGCTTGAGTCCATGGGCCTGAGCCTGAAGGCTTAATGCTTCGCATATTTGAGGAGAAACTAGACCATGCGTCACAACGTTAAGAAGGGCCTGAAGCTCGGCACCGATGCGAGCCACACCAAGGCCATGAAGAAGAGCCTTGCTAAGGCCCTCTTCGAGAACGACCGCATCAAGACCACCGAGACCCGCGCTAAGGCGCTGCGTTCGGTCGTCGATCCGATCATCACCTGGGCCAAGAAGGGCGACCTGCACTCTCGTCGTCTGGCTATCGCCAAACTCGGCGATAAGCAGCTCGTTGCCGAGATCTTCGACAAGGCTGCTCAGGGCATGTGGCAGGACCGCAACGGCGGTTACACCCGCATCATGAAGCTCGGTAACCGTAAGGGCGACAACGCTCCCATCGTTATCATGGAGCTCGTCACCGAGCCTTGCACGCCTAAGGCCAAGAAGGCTGCTCCGGCCCCCAAGAAGGCCGCTGCTCCCAAGAAGGTCGAGGCCGTCGAGGAGGCTCCTGCTGAGGAGACCGCTGAGTAGACAATCCGTCTGCATAGGCTATATTCGAGGGGTACGTTCGCGTACCCCTCTTTTTTTGTCGCGATACCGTTGATTGTTTGTTGGGAGCGCCCATGACCGCGCCGTCTGATTTCAATTCGATTCCTGAGCTCGATGCCACGCTTGTATTCCGTGTTGCCTATGATGGCTCGTCCTATAGCGGATTTGCCGAGCAGCCGGGCCAGACGACCGTTGCGGGCGAGTTACGCCGCGCTATCGAGACGCTGCTGCGCCGCCCGATCGATCTGACGTGTGCGGGTCGTACCGATGCCGGCGTGCATGCGGTGGCCCAGTACATTAGCGTGCCCGTAACGGACGCTGAGCTTGCTCTGACGCGCCGTAGGTGGCTGAGGGCTATGGATGCCCTCCTGCCCAAAGATATCGCCATAAACGAGGTCTACAAGGCCCGTAGGGGCTTTTCTGCCCGCTTTGACGCGCGGTCCCGTACGTATACGTACCGTATTGCCGATCGCGATGCGCGCCCCGTGCTCTCGCGCGGTGCGGTGTGGTGGCATCGCTATCCCCTCGACGTCGATGCGATGGCGGCCGCCTGCCCTGCGCTTTTGGGCGAGCAGGACTTTAAGAGCTTTTGCAAGGTTGCCTCTGCTGTGGGCAAGCCCACGCACCGCTGCGTGATGCGTGCGGAGTTTGGTCACGAGGTCGCTTTTGGCGAGGATATCCTGACCTTCACTATCGAGGGCAATGCGTTTTTGCACTCGATGGTGCGTACCATTGTAGGAACGCTCGTGGAGATTGGCATGCATCGTCGCGATCCTCAGTGGATGCGCGAGGTTATTGACGCCCGTGACCGAACCGCTGCGGGTCCCACGGCGCCTGCCTGCGGCCTTACGTTTATGGGTGTGGATTACGGCCCCGACGAGCTTGTCGTTCTCGACTAGGGGAGGGCTCGACGCGGCGTGCGTTGACACCTGTCATCTGTGGGCTGCACGTGTGCAACATCTGTTCTTGGCGTGCAATACAACCGGTGTCTCATTGCTTTTATTGCCGGGGTGTACCATGAACCACGATTTGATTCATTGCTGTCGAGAGGACGGATAACTTGGTTCGACGTGGCTCGCATCCGCGACTTTCGGTGATCCTTGTGGTAGAAGGTTCGCCCAGCTATGCGATGCGTGCGCTCGAGAGTATCCAGAACCAAGACCTCTACGATTTGCAGATTGTCGTTGTTTGCCGCGATGCTGCGCCCGGTGTGCGCCATTCGCTTCAAGTTGCTGCCGACAGGGACATCCATATTGATTTGATTGACGTCGAGGACGCGAAGCGTGGCGCTTGTCTTCGCGCCGGTTTTGATGCCTCGCGCGGCTCTCAAATCATCGCCATGAACGCCGATGAGTGGTTTGCTCCGCAGACCCTTTCCAAGATGGTCGATATCGCGTGCGATACTGCGGCAGACATTGTGCTCCCCTCGGTGTCGCTCGATCGATACGATGCGCACCGCGAGCGTCATTCGCGCGTCTTGGATGCTGCCTCTATTGCCATAGAAGACGAGTCTTCTATGGTGACTGGGCTGCCCCAGTTGATTTTAGGCGGCCTAGTCGCTCAGACCTCTGGCGTGATGTATAGCCGTCCGCTGTTTGAGGCATGCCTGTCGCGCGGCAAGGCGTACCGTACGGTTGAGTTTATGGCTTATGCGCTCTCGCAGGCACGATTCGTGTCCGGCTGCGGCGACGCTTGTTTCCACGCGGTGGCACCTAAGCTTACAGATGCCTTTGATCCCACCATGTATGCCAGGATATCCGATGACACTCGAGCGCTCGACGAGCTTGCGGACTCACTCTCGGAAGCAGATAGCGGTGGTCGGCTCAAGCTGGCAAGCCAAAAGTTCTACTTTGCCGGACTGGTCGCCTGCATCGAGAATTTGTGTCTGAGCCCGCATGGAGTGTCGTCAATCGAGCGTTCCGCCCGCATGCGTGATATGCTCGAGGCGCCTCGAACCCGTCAGATGGTCGCCGCGCTCAAGGACAACCATCGGGGACTCGGTCTGTTGTTTGGGCCGATCGCCAGCGCCAAGCCCGCGCGCTGCGTGATGTGTACGCATCTGGCAGCTTTTCTTAACCGGACGGGCGCAAAAACCGCCTAAACGGCTCATTACGAAACAAACTTGCATAGAATTGTTTCGAAATGCGTTCTTATACACAAAAGCCTTCAAATAGCGTTAAACTATTCAATCACTGATTGATTGTCTCCGCCATCTTTTGGAGAGAGGGTTTGTATGGCTAAAAAACGCAATGGGCGCCAGGATGCCATTAGAGATATTGTGCGCAATAAGGATGTCCGCACGCAGCGCGTGCTGGTCGATGAGCTCCGTGCTATGGGCTTTGATTGCACGCAGGCGACTGTCTCTCGCGATATTGCCGATATGGGGCTGCGTAAGCTCCCTGAGGGCATCTATGTTCTGGCAGAGGACCTGCACCTGCAGCGTATGGTTTCCGAGCTCGTAACGGGCGTTCTGCGTACTGATAATCTGGTTATGATCAAGGCTCAGCCTGGCACGGCTTCCGGCATCGCCGCCGCCGTTGATGCGGCAGAGTTACCCGATGTGCTTGGCTCGCTTGCCGGCAACGATACGATTTTGGTTATTGCCCAGACGGCCGAGGACGGCGAGCGTCTCGAGGCGCTGATCAATAAGTTGAGCAATTCTCGCAAGTAGGTGTGCGGGTCGTGCGCTCGGCATTGTGTGCGCTGACATAGTGGCTTGTAAGGGGCATCGACGTTGGTCGGTACCCCTTTTTGTTTGCCGGTATAAAGACCGCCCACCAGGTCGCTTCAAACTAAAAGGCCCCGAGCAGTTCAATAAGCTGCTCGGGGCCTTGTTGGCTTTAGTCGCGTACTTCTTAGCCGACCGTATCGTCAGGCGTGGGCGAGGGGTCGGGAGTGGGCGTAGGCGTAGGCGTAGGCGTAGGCGTAGGCGTGCCGCCATCGCCGCCGGTCGAACCACCAGTGGAGCCACCCGTCGAGCCACCGGTCGTACCGGTGCCGCCGGTGGTGTCGCCGCCCGTGGTCTCGGTGGTCGTGGTCGTCGTGGTAGTCGTTGTGGTGGTTTCCTCTTCCTCTTCGTCCTTGTCCTTGTCGTCGTTCTCCGACTTCTTGGTGTTGTTGGTGCCGTAGAACTTCCAGACGCTGTTGTTCTTGTAGGTGGGCGCCGTTCCGGTCGCAAACTCCTCGCGCTCGGTACCGGTCAGAACGGTGTTCATAAACCGCTTAAAGACAGGCAGGTTGGTGCTGTCGCCCAGCAGGTCCGTGCCGTACTTTTGGATGGGGATCTCGCCCGCGGAATAGCCGGTCCACAGGGCGCACGCCAGCTGCGGGGTATAGCCGCAGAACCACAGGTTGGTGGTGTTGTCGGTGGTGCCCGTCTTGCCGGCATAGGGCTGGTTGACACTCAGAGCGCCGGCAGCACCCGTACCGCTGCCCTTCATGACGCCGGACAGAACATCGGTGACCGCGGCGGCCTCGCCCTCGGTAAGCACCTGTGAGGGATTGTCGGTGTGCTGGTACAGCACCGAACCGGTACGAGAGTCAATCTCGGTGATGGCGATCGGCTGGCGATAGTAGCCGCCGTTGGCAAACGTCGCGTAGGCGGCGGCCATCTCGAGCGGCGAGATCGAGCCGGTGCCGAGGGTCATGACGGGAACGTCCTCGATGTTGTCCTTGGCGGGGTCGATGCCGAGCTTTTTGACGAGCGAGATGATCTTGCTGTTACCGACGGCTTCCGCCACCTGGATGTAGCCGGTGTTGGAGGAGTATGCCGTCGCCTGCTTAAGCGTGATGTTGCCATAGCTCTGGTTGGCGTAATTTTGGACCTCGGTCGTGGTGCCCTTGGCCTTGAGCGGCGAGTTGCAGTTGAGGGTGACGTTGGGGTTCATGCCGTTTTGGATGGCAGTTGCCAGCGTAAAGGCCTTAAAGGTGGAGCCGACGGGACGCTTGGCCGTGGCATGGTTTACGTGGTTCTCGTCGGCGTTGTAGTCGTAGCCGCCCACCATGCACTTGATGTAGCCGGTCTTGGGGTCGACGACGACCATGCCCATGTCCAGGCCGTCAAGCGAGAGCGTGTCGAGCTGCTCGCGGACGGCATTCTCTGCCACCTGCTGCATCGTGGGGTCGATGGTGGTCTTGACGGTCAGGCCGCCCTTAAAGAGCACGTCGGTCGAGAACTCCTGCTCCAGCAGCTGCTTGACGTAGGAGACAAAGTAGGGCTGCGAGTATACGTCGACGCCGCTGCCCGAGATTTCGGTCACATTGAGGGTGATGGGTTCGGCCTGTGCGGCATCGTGCTCCTCCTGGGTGATGTGGCCCAGGCGCAACATGTTGTCGAGGACCTTGTTGCGACGGGACAGCGCCAGGTCGGGGTTGACCGTGGGGTCGTACTGCGAGGGCGAGTTGGGAAGGCCGATCAACAGCGCGGCCTCGCTCAGGGTGAGGTCGGCGGCGCTCTTGGACAGATAGGTCTCGGCTGCGGCCTCGATGCCGTAGGCGCCGTGGCCGTAATAGATGGTGTTGAGGTACATCATGAGGATCTCGTCTTTGGAGTACATGTCCTCCATCTTGATGGCGATGTAGGCCTCGCGCACCTTACGCTCAATGGTCGAGTCGAATTGCTCCTCCTGCAGGATGGTGTTGCGCACAAGCTGCTGGGTGATCGTCGAGGCGCCTTCGTGCCCGCCGCCGAGGGTTGCCACCGCAGCACGCGCGATACCCCACAGGTCGATACCGCCGTGCTCGTAGAAGCGCTCGTCCTCGACGTCAACGGTGCCCTGCAGCACGTAGGGGGAGACCTCGTCCTTGGTGATGGACTTGCGGTTTTGCGTGTAGAAGCTCGCGATCTTGTTGCCGTTGCAGTCGACGATCTCGGTGGGCTCGCTCACCAGATACGCGTTGGCGTCGGTGTAGTCGGGCAGATCGGACAGCCAGCGGTTGACGTTACCGACCATGCCGATGCCAAACGCCACGCCCGCAATCAGCAGAAAGCCCAAAAACGAGAGCAGGATTATGGGCAGGGCGTGCGTCTTTGAACGGCTGTGTCCCTGTCGTTGGCGAGGACCCATATATTGACCTCCAGGTATGTCGTGCCAGACGGTGGATGTGCCGTCGGGGCAGGATGGACATAAGTTATTACACGATAAACCAAACGGGGCGCGCGAGGCCTCGTGTATGCTGGAAGACGGCATTTTTCAGAGTGAATGCATACCTTGGTAAGGAGTTTGTCGATGGCGATTCGGACGATGGGGCCGAGCGGACAATACGAGACTGGATTGGATGCTGCCGGTGCGGCGCTGCCCGAGCTGCTGGCGCCGGCGGGCGGGCTCGACCAGATGCTTGCGGCCATCGCCGCGGGCGCCGATGCCATCTATGCGGGGTTGGGCGGCTTTAACGCCCGTGTGAGCGCCCATGGCTTTACGGATAACGAGTTTGCGCGCGGCTGCGCCGTGGCGCATGCCCATGGCGTGCGTGTGTACGTAACGCTCAACGTGTTCGTGTTTGACGATGAGTTGTCCGACGCGGTGGCGTTGGGAGCTCATGCACTGGAGCTGGGCGCCGATGCTCTGATTGTCGCCGATGCCGGGTTGGCCTGCGCGCTGCGCGCGGCGATTCCCGGGGTCGAGATTCACCTGTCCACGCAGGCGGGCGCTCATAGCGAGGGTGCCGTGCGGCTTGCCGCCGATGAGCTGGGGGTCGAGCGCGTGACGACGGCACGCGAGCTGACGGTCGACGAGATTGCGGCGCTATGTGCCACGGGCGTGCCCATCGAGGTATTCTGCCACGGTGCGATTTGCATCGGCTATTCGGGGGCGTGCGAGTTCTCGGCCCTGCGGCGTGGACGATCGGCGATGCGCGGCGACTGCACGCAGCCGTGCCGTCTGGCGTACGACCTAGTGGACGAGGCGGGGCAGAGCGTTGTCGCCGTTGAGGGGGATCGTCTGCTGTGTCCGCATGACTATCTGGGTATTGCGCATCTGCCCGAGCTTGTAGATGCTGGCGTTGCGTCGCTCAAGATCGAGGGACGCATGAAGAACCCCGATTACGTATTCAACGTGGTGCGGGTTTGGCGCCGGGCGCTCGATATGCTGCGCGACGGCGCGTGGGACCCCGGTGCCGTGGAAGAGCTTGAGCGCGAGCTGGGAAGGTCGTTTAACCGTGGGTTTACCGATGCGTACCTGCGAGGGCGTTCGGGTGCCGAGCTGATGAGCTTTGAGCGTGCAATTAACCAGGGCGTGCGCGTGGGGCGCTTGGTCGCTGTGGGCCACGAAGAGGTGACCGTTGAGCTCGATGCCGCCGTGGCGGCGGGTGACACGCTCGAGATTCGGTTCTATCCGGGTGTCGACGCGCGTCCCGATGTGCCCAAGCGCTGGCCGCAGGTGCCCTGCCCGGTGGATGCCGCAGCGGGGAAGCGCGTCGTCGTGCATTGCAAGCGTAAGGTGGACGCGGGCTGCGAGGTATACCTGATTCGTAGCGCCGGCGTGTTGGATCAGACGGCGGCGGTGTTGGAGCGCATGCGGGCCGAGGCGGATGCGATTGCGCCCGTTGCGCGTGCCGTTGAGGTGCTGCCCTTTGAGGACGTTGCGGTGGATAGCGGTGCGTCGCCGGAGTTGGTGGAGTGCGCGGTTCCCGCTCGCATGGTTTTTGCTTGGCAGCTGATGGATACCGACCCGCGCAGAGAACTCGATTTGTCCGACACCGTTGTGGTGCTTGACGAGGTGTGCCGCACGGGTGACGCTGACCGGACCCGCTCGCTGATGCAGCGTGCCGGGCGCGTCGTCTGCCGCAACCTGGGACAGGTGGTGATTGCTCGCGAGCTGGGCGTGACGTTTGACGTGGCGGCGCCGGTGTTCTGCGCGAATCGGGCCACGCTTACCTGGCTGCGCGGACTCGGTGCGGGGCGGGTGTACTTGCCGGCCGAGTTGCTCGGCAATGATGCGGAGCGTATTGCCGAACTGACGGCCGAACCTGGTGTTCTGAGCCCTGTCGATGCCGATTGCCCCGAGCTCATGGTGTGCGAGCACTGCCTGCTGACCGCCGAGGGCGTCTGCGCCACCGATGCGACGGGACAGGTCCGTTGCCGCGACTGCTTGCGTCGTCGGCAGGTACGCTATCTGGTCGAGCGTGACGGTACACGTCTGCCAGTTGCCATTGACGCATGCGGCAGGACGAGGATTTTCCTGTCGTAAGTGCCGCGTCGCGTCAGTTTGTTATCATAAGAGAGTTTATGGACTTCCAGCACCGCCGTTTTCGGCGAGGGTGCTATAGCAAAAGGAGGATACCCAATGCTGTCTGTTGACGAGCAAATGCGTATCATCACCTCGGGTGCAGCGCAGATCGTCCCCGAGGCCGACCTTCGCAAGAAGCTTGAGAAGGGCGAGCCCCTCAACATCAAGCTCGGCGTCGATCCCACCAGCCCCGACCTGCACCTGGGCCATGCCGTGCCCCTGCGCAAGATGCGTCAGTTCCAGGACCTGGGCCACAACGTCACCCTCATCATCGGCAACGGCACCGCGCTGATCGGCGACCCCTCGGGCAAGAACTCCACGCGTCCGCAGCTTTCGCAGGAGCAGATCGAGGCCAACGCCGAGACCTACGTGAGCCAGGCCATGAAGATTCTGGACCCCGAGAAGACCACCATCGTGCATAACGGCGACTGGATCTTGTCGATGGACCTGGCCGGCCTGCTGCAGGTGTGCTCCAAGTTCACCGTCGCCCGCATCCTTGAGCGCGACGACTTTACCAAGCGCTACCAGTCCCAGACGCCGATTGCCCTGCACGAGTTTCTGTACCCCGTGATGCAGGCCTTCGACTCCGTTCAGATCAAGGCCGACGTGGAGATGGGCGGCACCGACCAGCTCTTCAACCTGCTCGCCGGTCGCGAGCTCATGGAGAAGATGGGCATGGAGCCGCAGATCGCGCTTACCATGCCGCTGCTCGAGGGCACCGATGGCGTGCGCAAGATGTCCAAGTCCTACGGCAACTACATCGGCCTGACCGATGCTCCCAAGGATATGTTCGGCAAGACCATGTCCATTCCCGACGAGATGATCGGCAAGTACTATCGTCTGGCCAGCTCGCTCACCCCGGCCGAGGTCGACAAGATCGATGCCGCCCTGGCCGATGGCTCCGCCGACCCCTACGAGCTCAAGCGCGCTCTAGGCCGCGACCTGTGCGACACCTACCACGGTGCTGGCGCCGGCGACGAGGCTCAGGCCGAGTTCGACCGTGTGTTCAAGGAGGGCCAGCTTGCCGACTTCCCCGAGAAGCACGTTGAGCTGACCGTCAACGACGAGGGCCAGATTTACCTCGCTGGCCTGCTCAAGGACCTGGGCCTTTCGGCCAGCGCCGGTCAGGCCCGCCGCGACATCGACGGCGGCGGCGTCAAGATCAACGGCAAGGCTGTGGCTTCCAAGAGCTACAACATCGATCCGAGCGCCCTCAAGCTGGGCGACACCCTCTCCGTGGGCAAGCGCAAGGGCTTTAAGTTAGTCTAACGAGCGAGTTGACCTCACAAGTGCAATAAGGCCGCAGCCGGGAATCCCGACTGCGGCCTTTTTGGTTAAAGGCTTTAGCCTGTGCGGGGCGCGCAGCGCGCCGCATCAGAAA
>NZ_QRJA01000019.1:52104-52320 GCF_003471405.1 Collinsella sp. AM20-15AC | reverse complement strand
ACGCCGAAGCGCTCGGGGTCGTCCACGTGGTAGCCGAAGACCGTGGCCCTCCCCGACTCGGCGTTCTGGGCGGCGCGCGTCAGGTGGCGGGACAGGCCGTTGCCGTAGAAGATGTTGTCGCCCAAGACCAGGGCGCACGGCTCGCCGGCGATGAAGTCCTCGCCGATGGTGAAGGCCTGCGCAAGGCCGTCCGGCGAGGGCTGCTCGGCGTAGGAC
>NZ_QRJA01000019.1:0-52094 GCF_003471405.1 Collinsella sp. AM20-15AC | reverse complement strand
CCACGACGCCGAAGCGCTCGGGGTCGTCCACGTGGTAGCCGAAGACCGTGGCCCTCCCCGACTCGGCGTTCTGGGCGGCGCGCGTCAGGTGGCGGGACAGGCCGTTGCCGTAGAAGATGTTGTCGCCCAAGACCAGGGCGCACGGCTCGCCGGCGATGAAGTCCTCGCCGATGGTGAAGGCCTGCGCAAGGCCGTCCGGCGAGGGCTGCTCGGCGTAGGACAGGTTCACGCCGTAGCGCGAGCCGTCCCCGAGCAGGCGCTCGAAGTTGGGGAGGTCCGTCGGCGTGGAGATGACCAGGATGTCCCGGATGCCCGCCAGCATGAGGGTGCTAAGCGGGTAGTAGATCATGGGCTTGTCGTAGACCGGCAGCAGCTGCTTGGAGGTCACGAGCGTGAGCGGGTACAGGCGCGTGCCGGACCCGCCGGCGAGGATGATGCCTTTCATTGGCTATAACCTTTCATTTCTTGCTGCCCTGCGGCCAGCGCGATTTCCGAGAAGGCGGGCGCAGCAATCGACTCCGAAAGCAACGAACTCGCCAAGATTTCCCTCTCGTAGAAGTTGCGACGAAACCATCTTGGCGAGCCGGCTTCCTTCACCAATCTCACTTGCATGCATGAGTTCGTCTGCATGCGTTTCGAGAAAGAAGCCAACAGCGCGGTTGCGGGCAAACTGTTGGGATGGCGTCAAGTTATGCGAGTGATAGACCTCTGCACGCGGCTCGTAAGCCACCTTCAACCCTGAGGCGATAAACCTTGCCGCCATGAGCATGTCCTCGTTGGTGTTAACGTGCTCGAATCCGCCGCATTTGAGATATGCAGTTCGTCGATAAGCGGAACAGGCATCAGATGCAAAAAAAGTCTTAATACCGAGTTTCTCGAGATCACATTTGGAACGAACGGATGGCCGGTCGGGATAGTTGAAACCACGCACCAGCTGTTCAAAACGTCGGGCATCCGCCTTAGGCAGCTGCCTGCCGCTTACGAGAGCGATATCGGAATCATCAAGCATGGGAGCAACAAGCCGCTCCAGGTAATCATCAGAAACAGGCACAGCATCTTGGGTAAGGAAGCATACAAAGTCACCCCTCGACTCCCTTAGTGCCATGTCTCTTGTGGTGCCGTGGTTGAAATCCTGGCGATCAATCTTCAGAAGGCGGACTCTTTTGTGCTGCCGGACCAGCTCTATAGTTTTATCTTCCGAAGCGGAATCAACGATAAGGATATCAACCGGCTGAATAGACTGGTGTTCGAGGGCAATTAAAAGCCCATCGATTTCATGCTCAGCATTAAGAGTCGGAATGATGACGGATATTTCCATCTATCGGCCCGTCCTCTCCTTGCCAAACATGGCGCCGAAAGTGCCAGCAAAACACTTCCAATCCATTCGGAAACAACGGTTCCGCACGTAATGCAATTCGATTTTTTGGCGCAGACCGCTTTCAAATGACGCATCGTTGCGATCCGTCGCCTGCCATAACCCGGTAATTCCAGGTTGAACCGAAAGAAATACAACCTTATCCTCATCAGAAAAATGCATTTCGAGTTCATCACGCGTAATGGGACGAGGACCGATAACGGATAAATCACCATTTAAAACATTAAGAAACTGCGGCATCTCATCGATAGAGCACTTACGAATAAACTGCCCGACCTTAGTGATGCGCGGATCGTTATCGACCTTGCGCTCAATTTCCCACTGATGCAGCTGCTCAAAATTTAAATACTTCTGAACATTGCCAGCATCGGCAACCATGCTGCGCAGCTTAAAGATCTTAATGACCTTGCCATTTTTGCCAATTCGCTCCTGGGTGTACAAGGGACTACCCGGAGACTCTAGACAAATCAGGACGCACACAAGACCCACTGGAATGAATAAAATAGCGATCGCCATAAGACTAAACACAAGGTCAAACAGCCTCTTGACGATGCGATACCCAAGCGTACCGCTCGGCTTTATCTGATTGAAAGCCAGCGCACCAACCGTTGATGTACAACTCTCTGTTACTTCTTTAGCAGTCACGATAAAACTTACGTCCCTGTCCCCAGGAACCCCCCCTGTCCATGAATCAAAATGCGAACGAATTGCCGGTGCAACGTCTCCCTTACGTTTTGCTGGGCACGTCGAGCGGAAGTAACTCCCTAAATGCGGAGTCGCCTTCGCCCACGTCCACCAGGCACCAGCGTTTATGACGGTCGATCTTCTTTACACGGGCCTCTTGCCCCACCAAGGGACCCTGCTCTATGTGCAACACGCCGTCTTCTATGCGCGCAACGCTGTTACGCACCACGCCGTCGTCGTCCAGCACACTGCGGTACCAGCCCTGCGCGTCGTCCGGCATGGGCATGTACGCCCGCTCCCTACTGCCGGCGATGCGGCAGCCAAAGCTCAACTGGGCCAAAGCCCTATCGAGCGCGGCAGCATCGTGCGTAGCGACGAAGAAATATTCCTTGTACATGGGTTTGGTTTGGAGCGACCAGGCACCGTCCCGCTTAAACCAGAACTCCTTTTGCATCACAAAAGCGTCCTGCATAAGGTTGTGCGGGATAATGCGGCGGACCTTTTCGCAGGTCTCGCGCTCTTTTCCATGGGGGGTGTGAACCAGATACCAGCGAACGCGGCCGTGCTGGCTGCTGATGGTGGCGCCGTTAAAAGCGCCTGGCAGCTGCTCTTGGCGCCGTGCCGTCTGTTCCATGTTCTCGCCCCCCCTTTGGCTTTGCGATGCACGCAAATGCAGGGGCGTTTAGAACAGGCTTCTCGCTCGCAGCTAGGCGCAGTCGCAAAAGTACAGGTTTTTGTAGAGGGGTATGGAGATGTATCTACCGGCAGGACATTTTGCGTAATCTGGGCAATCGCTGATTAATTGCTCGTATAATTGCCTATGTCGAAAGATACAAAAACCTGTACCTTTTTGTGCAACAAAAAAGCCGCTCAACCAGCGGCTTTTCTAATTTTGGTAGGAAAAAAGGCGACCGCCCTGTGTGGACGGTCGCCTTTGTTAATTGTTGTGAAGCTTGCCTTAGGCGCGAGTCTTAATCTCCTCGGTCACCTTCGCAACAAACTCGTCGACACCCATCTGAACGGTCTCGTTGGAGCGATCGCGGACGGAGATGTTGCCGGCCTCGACCTCCTTCTCGCCCAGGATGAGCATGTAGGGCACGCGGTCGATGCTGCGGGCCTCGCGGATCTTGTAGCCGATCTTCTCGTCGCGGTCATCGCAGACCACGCGAATGCCGGCCTCCTCCAGCTTGGCGCACACCTCGTGGGCGTAGTCGCGGCTCTTCTCAGAGACGGGAAGCGCCTTGACCTGCACGGGGGCCAGCCAGGTGGGGAACTTGCCCGCAAAGTGCTCAATCAGAATACCGATAAAGCGCTCGATGGAGCCAAAGCACACGCGATGCAGCATGATGGGGCGCTTCTTGGTGCCATCGGCGTCCACGTACTCCAAGTCAAAGTTGAGCGGCATCTGGAAGTCGAGCTGCACGGTACCGCACTGCCAGGTACGGCCGAGCGAGTCCTCCAGGTGGAAGTCGATCTTGGGGCCGTAGAAGGCGCCGTCGCCCTCATTGACCTCGTAGTCCATGCCCAGCTTCTCCAGAGCGGTGCGCAGGCCCTCCTCGGCGCGAGCCCAGTCCTCGTCAGAACCCATGGAGTCCTCGGGGCGGGTGGAAAGCTCAACGTGGTACTTAAAGCCAAACTTCTGGTACACGGAGTCGATGAGGTTGACCACGCCCACGATCTCGTCGGTCAGCTGGTCGGGACGCACAAACAGGTGGGCGTCGTCCTGGTTAAAGCAGCGCACGCGGAACAGGCCGTGCAGGGCGCCGCGCAGCTCGTGACGGTGCACCAGGCCAATCTCGCCGGCGCGAATGGGCAGCTCGCGGTAGGAGTGCGGCTTGGAGGCGTACACCAGCACGCCGCCCGGGCAGTTCATGGGCTTAATGCAGTACTCTTCGTCGTCAATAACGGTGGAGTACATGTTGTCCTTGTAGTGGTCCCAGTGACCCGAGGTCTTCCACAGCTGCTTGTTCATGATGAGCGGCGTGGAGATCTCCACGTAGCCGGCCTTGTGGTGAATCTCGCGCCAGTAGTCCAGCAGCGTGTTCTTAAGGATCATGCCGTTGGGCAGGAAGAACGGGAAGCCGGGGGCCTCGTCGCGCATCATAAAGAGGTCCATCTCGCGGCCGATCTTGCGGTGATCGCGCTTCTTGGCCTCCTCCAGCATGTGCATGTGCTCGTCGAGCTCTTCCTTGGTGGCAAAGGCGACGCCGTTGATGCGGGTGAGCATCTTGTTGTCCTTGTCGCCCTTCCAGTAGGCGCCCGAGACGCCGGTGAGCTTAAAGGCCTTGAGCGCCTTGGTGTAGCAGATGTGGGGGCCGACGCACATGTCGATGTAGTCGCCCTGCTGGTAGAAGGTGATGCGGGCGTCGTCGTCCAGGTCGCCGATGTGCTCGACCTTGTACTTCTCGCCGCGCTCTTCCATAAGGGCGATGGCCTCGGCGCGGGGCTTCTCAAAGACGGTGAACTTGAGGTTCTCCTTGACGATCTTCTTCATTTCGGCCTCGATCGCGGGGAAGTCGTCCTCGCTGATCTTGACGCCCTCGGGCAGGTCGACGTCGTAGTAGAAGCCGTTGTCGGTCGCGGGGCCGTAGGCAAAGTCGGCCTCGGGGTACAGGCGCTTAATGGCCTGCGCCATGATGTGCGCGGCGGAGTGGCGGATGACGTGCGTGACTTCGTCCTGCGGGAGCTCGGCCACCGAACCGTCATTGTAGAGTGCCTTCATGGGTATGTTTTCTCCTCTCGGATGCCTGATGCAAGTGCGTGCGATGCGCTCGGCGTTTTAACTTGCATCATTATAGGCAGGTTGCCTTGGTATACAAGCGCCCGCCGCACCTTAATGGCACGGCGGGCGATTTTCTACGCATGCTTCATCGCGTGGGGGCGGCGCGGGGCGCGTGGCGGCCGTGGCTTGCGGCCGACCCGACGATGGATGCGTTACTGGATGCGAGTTCGGCAGTAGGGGCAGACCTTCCAGTGCGCATCGAGCGGGCGATGGCAGCTGGGGCAGACGTTGCGAACCTGAGTGTCGCACACCGGGCAGACGACGAAGTCCTTCTCGATGGGCGCCCCGCACTGCGGGCAGGTGCCGTACTGGGCAAGCTGGCGCTCGCGCAGGGCCATGTCCAGCTCCTGCTCCTCGCGGTCGGATGCGTAGGAGTGCGGGCGCAGGACCAGGTAGGCGATGAGGCCCACAAACGGGATGAGGGCGATGATGCCCCATGCCACGTAGGCGCTGGCGCCGCGGCGGCGAGCGTCGATGAACACATAGACGACCGACAGCACATACAGGGCGATGATAAAGCCAACGAAGGCATAGACGACGCCCATAAGCTGCGGCGACATGAGCTCGGAGATGTACTTGGACATTGGGGTGTACCTTTCGGATTATTAACAGTCCGGTCAAGTTTACCACGGGGTTTGTTTATATGGGACCACGGCTAGGGGCGGGGCTGGTGCGGACACAAACATCTCAATCTGTAACAGGTGGAGGCGGAATCCGGGTATAGGTGTTACAGATCGAGACACAGAGGTCCCTCCCCGACTTCAATCTCGATCTGTAACATCTTGGGCCCCAAAACCCCTCTTACTGTTACAGATCGAGACATTCAAAATCCGCCGGAAGGTTTGTCTTGATCTGTAACATCTAGAACCCAAATCCTCGTCTAACTGTTACAGATGGAGACGAACGGTTGCCTTAGTTGTCGACAGACGAGGCCAACATCCGTGCCGGGTCTCCAATCGCCTGCCGTTGGCGGGTGTTGCGGGGCTGTTCGCCGCATTGCCGCCGCACTAGGGGCGCGCAGACCGTAGGATGGTTTTATTGACAGCCTGTCAACTTATCTGGGAGGCACCGTGGCAGAAACGTTTGATATCGCAATTGTGGGCGCGGGCATTACCGGGTGCGCCATCGCGAGGCAGCTCGCGCGGTTTGACCTGTCCATTTGCGTAGTCGAGGCGGCTAACGATATTGCGCTGGGCGCGTCGAAGGCCAACGGCGGCCTGGTGCACGCTGGCTACGATCCGGCGGCGGAAACCGTAAAGGCACAGGTCAACGCCCGTGGCTGCGAGTTGTACGGTACATGGGCGCAGGAGCTGGGCTTTCTGTTCTGCCGCACCGGGTCGATGGTGTTGGGCTTTAACGACGAGGACCGCACGCATCTGGAGCAGCTGCGGTGCAACGGCCATGTCAACGGTGTTCCCGAGCTGTCGATCGTCGGACCCGACCGCATCCACGAATTAGAGCCGCGTGCCAGTGCCGATGCAACGTACGCGTTGTGGTGCCCCTCGACTGGCTTTGTCGATCCGTTTGAGGTTGCCATCGCCGCGCTGGAGAACGCCGTGGCCAACGGGGTGACGTTTATGCGCTCCGCACCCGTGGAGGCGATTGAAGTCGCGGGCTCGGGCGACGACGCGCGCTTTACGTTGGCGACGCCCGCCGGAGACGTGCGCTGCCGCTACCTGATCAACGCCGCGGGCAACGGCGCCGCCGACATCTCGCATATGGTGGGCGCCGAGGAGTTCCAGATGGTCTGGCGTCAGGGCAACATCGTGGTGCTGGATAAGGAACCGCGCACGCTCATGCCGCTCTACCCTGTTCCCACGCCAATGTCCAAGGGCGTTATCGTCACGGGTACCGTACATGGCAACACCGTGATTACCGCGACGGCTGCCGTGCGCGAGCCAGGCGACACGCAGACCTATGCGAGCGATGTGAACACGCTGCTGACCGGCGCGCGCAAGCTGGTGCCCGATCTGGATACGCGCCGCGTGGTGCGCGCATTTGCCGGCGGGCGTCCGGTCATTCAGGGTACGAACGACTTCTTTATTGGGCAGTCAGCCGTGGTGCCGGGGCTATTCCAGGCGGCAGGCATTCAGTCGCCGGGCGTGGCGAGCGCGCCGGCCATTGCCGAGCGCATGGAACAAGTCCTGCGCGATGCCGGCGTGGACCTGCACGAGCGGGCGGACTGGAACCCAATTCGCCGCGAGCCGGACGACTTTGACCGCGCACCGCTGGCGCGCAGGGAAGAGCTCATTGAGTCCGATCCCGCGTGGGGGCAGATTGTCTGCCGCTGCGAGACGGTGCCCGAGGCCGAGATTGTGGCCGCGATTCGGCGCCGCCCGGGCGCGGTTTCGGTCGAGGGCGTCAAGCGCCGCTGCCGTGCCGGCATGGGTCGGTGCCAGAGCGGTTTTTGTCAGAGCCGCGTGGTGGCGATTCTGGCCCGCGAGTTGGACTGCGACCCCAGCGAGGTGCTGCTGGAGGATACCGGATCTTGGTTGGTTGAGGGACTGCTGAAGGGGGTGCGCTAGGATGGCGATGCTTGATATGCGCGACGAACGCGCGGAAGCCGGAGCCGCAGAGGTCGGAGCTGCAGCGCCCGTGCAAACGCGGGCGTTCGACGTGATCGTTATCGGAGGCGGCCCCGCCGGCATGGCGGCCGCGCTTGCCGCGCGCAAGGCCGGCACACGCGTGGCCATCGTGGAGCGCGAGCAGCATCTGGGTGGCATCCTGCGCCAGTGCATCCACCCCGGATTTGGCCTTTCACACTTTAAGCAGGAGCTCACCGGTCCCGAGTACGCGCAGCGCTTTATCAACCAGGTGCGCGAGACCGAAATCACGCTGTTCTTGGACAGCATGGTACTTGGGATCGATTCGAGCGAGGGCGCGGGCGCGTCGAGCGTGGACGAGGGTGCGGGAGCCGCCGCGGTCCATACCGTCACGCTCATGAGCCCCGCCGGTATGCTACAGCTCACCGGGCGAGCGGTCGTCCTTGCTATGGGCTGCCGCGAGCGCACCCGCAGCGAGATCAAGATTCCAGGTAGCCGTCCCGCCGGCGTGTTTACGGCGGGCCTGGCGCAGCGATACATCAATATCGAAAATCTCAAGCCCGGCTCGCGTGCCGTCATTTTGGGCTCGGGCGACATCGGGCTTATCATGGCACGCCGCTGCACGCTCGAGGGGATTTCCGTCGAGGGCGTGTACGAGCTCATGCCGTACGCCAACGGGCTGCGCCGCAATGTTAAGAACTGCCTGGACGACTTTGGCATTCCGCTGCACCTGTCCACCACCGTCACGCGCGTGATCGGGCACGACCGTGTGGAGGCCGTCGAGGTAAGCCAGGTCGACGAGCACCTGGCGCCCATTGCCGGGACGGAGCGCATCGTTCCGTGCGACACGCTGCTGCTTTCGGTAGGTCTGATTCCCGAGAACGAGCTTTCGGTTGCCGCAGGCGTGGAGCTTGACCCGCGCACACGCGGTGCCGTAGTTGACCAGAGCCTCCAGACAGGCGTGCCGGGCATCTTTGCCTGTGGCAACGTGCTGCACGTGCACGACCTGGCCGACAACGTGACGACCGAGTCCGAGCGCGCCGGTGCGGCTGCGGCGGCGTGGGCGTTGGGCGGCGACGCCGGGGCGAGCGCTGCGGGCACGAGCTGCGAGCTGATGGTCTCCCCTGCCGGCATCGCAGGCTACGCACTGCCGGGACGCATTACGGCTGTGGCACTCACCAAACTCAACTTCCGCGCACGCCGGCCGGTCGATGCTGCCCGCGTGCGCATTCTGGCAGGCGGCGAGGAACTGCTTACAGGCAAGGTCCGCCCGTTTAAACCGAGCGTAATGGAGAGCTTCCCGCTGCCGGCAAAGGTGATTCAGCACGCACTCGACCTGGGCGTTAGCGAAATTGTCCTGTCCATCGATCCCGTTGAAGAGGCGTAAGGCCATGAGCACGAATGTAACCGAGACGTTGCAGTTCAACTGCACCACTTGCCCATCCGAATGCCTCCTGACCGTAGAGGTGGAGCGCGATGCCAACGGTGCCGTAGCAGCGGTGCGCTCCGTGACCGGCAACAGCTGCCCGCGCGGTGATAAGTTCGCGCATCAAGAGCTCACCTGCCCCATGCGCGTGCTCACCACCACCGTGGCCGTATCCGGCGGCGACGAGGCGCTGCTGCCTGTGCGCACGGCCGAAGCCATCCCGCTGGCACTCCACGCCCAAGCCATGGACCTCATCCGCGGCGTTGTCGTCGAGGCCCCCATCCGCATGGGTAACGTCGTCCTACCCAACCTCCTAGACACCGGTACCGACCTCATCGCCAGCATGGACATCGACTAGCTAATTTGGGACGGGGCTCTTTTAGCTGCTTTTGCAAGGAGTGTCTCCAGGTGCCGGCATAAAAGGAACGTCCCTATGTGCCGGGCATGGGATACCATGGTGGCAGCCTAGCGAAAGGATGTTTCATGGCACATGTCAATGAACAGCGTGCGGCGCGCGTGCTCGATGCGCTCGGGGCTCAGCACCCCGGCGCACAGCTGCTCGTAAACGACCCGTGGTCGATTTATTACCTGACCGGCTTTTATGCCGATATGTTCGAGCGTTTTTGCGGCGTGCTGCTCGCGCGCAATGCCGAGCCCGTGATCCTGGTCAACGCGCTGCATCAGCTACCCGAGTATGACAATGCGCGCGTTGCCTATCACACCGATACCGACGTCGTGGCCGACGCCATCATTCGCGAGGTCGATCCGACCAAGCCTCTTGGCATCGACACCGTCATGCGCTCCGGCTTTTTGATGCCGCTCATGGAGCGCCACGCCGCCAGCGAGTTTTTCCTGGGTGACTTTGCCGTCACCGCCGCGCGCACCCACAAGGATGCCACCGAGCGGGAGCTCATGCGCGTGTCCTCCGCCGCCAACGAGGCCGTGATGGCTGATGCCATCAAACTCGTCCACGAAGGTGTGACTGAGCGCGAAATTGCTGACCAGATGCTCGGCCTGTACCGCAATCACGGCTGCGAGGGCTTTAGCTTTCCGCCCATCGTGAGCTTTGGCGCCAACGCCGGCGACCCGCACCACGAGCCCGACGGCACCGTGCTCAAGCGCGGCGACGTGGTGCTGTTCGACATTGGTGGACGCCGCTGCAACTACTGCTCGGACATGACGCGTACATTCTTTTGGGGCGAGCCGGACGAGGAGACGGAGCGCATCTACGATATCGTGCGCCGCGCCAACGAGGCCGCCGAGGCGCTCATCGCGCCGGGCGTGCGTATGTGCGACCTGGACCGCGCCGCACGCGACGTTATTGAGGATGCGGGCTACGGTAAGTACTTTACGCATCGCCTGGGCCACTCGATCGGCCTGCAGGACCATGAGCCGGGCGATGTTTCGCTCGTCAACGAGCAGGTCATAGAGCCGGGCATGACGTTTTCCATCGAGCCAGGCATCTACCTCCCCGGCCGCACCGGCGTCCGCATCGAGGACCTAGCCCTGGTGACCGAGAACGGCGTCGAGATTCTCAACGCCTACCCCCACGACCCAGTCAGCCTAGACTAGCCTGGTCCCCAAGCCCCCAAACTAAGTTGCGGTGGAATAGTTCCTGGATGGGCTGCTAGAACCCAAAAACAGGAACTATTTCACCGCAACTGATGAGGGAATGGGTTAGCGGAGCAGGCCCGCTACTTCGCCGGCCAGGGTGATGGTGCCGGCTGCTACGAAAGGCTCGCCCGCGGCATCGAGGGCTGCGAGGGCCTCGGATACGCTGGGATACACACCCGCGAGCTTATCGGCGTCCACCAGGGCAGCGAGCTCCTCCGCCGGCAGCGCGCGGTCGGAATCGGTCTGAGTCACAACCACGCGCGGGAAAGCCGGGATCAACACGTCGACGATGCCCGCCACGTCCTTGTCGGCCAGCGCGGCGCACAGCAGCGTGGGGCGGTTCTCCACGCACGGATCGATCTCGTCCAGTGCGCTCACAAAGTTCTCGCAGCTCTGGGGGTTATGACAGGCATCAATCAGCTTGAGCGGATCGGTCCCCAGCACGTCAAATCGGCCCGGCGTGGGGCAGCCCATAAGCGAAGCGTCGAGCGCCTCATGGTCGAGCTCGCGACCCAAATACCCCTCGCACAGCATAATCGCGCACGCAGCATTCTGCGGCTGATAGGCCGGCTTAACCATGCTCGACGTATAAATCGCACGCGGCGTGGTGCAGCTAAACTCCACCGTATCGCCCACGTGTTCCGGCATCTTAGTCGTGGCGTGGCTCACCACGAGCGGCACCACACCGCACTCACGGCAGCGGGCATCCATCACGCGCTGAACGCTCGCCTCGTGCGTGCCCTCGCCCAAAACAACCAAGCGCCCGGGTTTGATAACCGCAGCCTTCTCCCCCGCAATGGCCTCGAGCGTGTCGCCCAAAATACGCGTGTGATCGAGCCCAATGCCCGTAATGGCAACGGCGACGGGATCGGTCGCACTCGTGGCGTCCCAACGGCCGCCCATGCCAACCTCGAGCACGGCAACATCCACGCGAGCCTCGGCAAACACGACAAGCGCGGCAGCCGTCAGCAGGTCAAACGGCGTGATGGTATAGGCGCGCTCCCCCGCCGCCACACGACGAGCATTCACGCGATGCCCCGCCTCGACGGCGGCAGAAACGCCACGGGCAAACGCCTCATCGCTCACAACGCGCCCATCGACCTCCATGCGCTCCGGATAGCGCACAAGCTGCGGCGACGTATACAGTGCGGTCTTTAACCCCTCACCACGAAGAATGGCAGCCGAAAACCGCGTGGTCGAAGTCTTGCCATTGGTACCGGCAACCTGAATGCAATCGAAATACTCATCCGGACGTCCCAGCTCATCGAGCATATCGATGACAGTCTCCAACAACGGACCAGCATTCCCAGAAATCCGCCCCGTATCAGCAGCAAGCCCCACAGCCTCACCAAACGAAAGCAACTCAAACGAGAACGGCACAGAATACGACCCCGAACGCTTAGCCATAACCCAAAGTCCCCTCAACACAAAAAGAGGCCCGTAACAAACAACGAGCCCCTCCCATTCAAAATATCAGCCAAACACCGCTTTGCAGCGGAATCAAGGCCACAACCCAGTGGCCCTGACCAAGCAGATGCAAACGACCACGTAAACGAACTAGGAGCGGCCCGATGCTTTGCTCGCCGCAAGTTCCGCACGCAAAGGACAGCACTTAATGTGCTGTCCGTCTTGCGCAGGACTGTCCGCAGCGGAGAGCAAAGCATCGGGACGCGCCCCCGAGTAAACCTTACGAGAAGTCAGCAACCTGAGCAGTCAGCGCCGCCAGGATCTCCTTGAGCTCAGCTGCACGGTCCCTCTTCTTCTGGACCACCGCGGGCGCTGCCTTAGCCACAAAGCCCTCGTTGGCGAGCGTCTTCTCGCAGCCGGCGAGCTCCTTCTGGGCCGCGGCGATCTCCTTCTCCAGGCGCGCCTTCTCGGCCGAAAGGTCGACCTTGCCCTCGAGCACCACAAAGACCTCGACGCCGCTATCGACCACGGCGATGCTCGCGGCCGGCTTCTTGACGTCGGTACCCATGACCAGCGAGGCGGTGTTGGCCAGCGGCTCGATGGTCGAGCGCAGGCTCTCGAGCTTCTCGATGTCCTCGGCACCGGCGCGCACGACCACGTCGAGCTCAGCCTTGGGGCTCAAGCGATAACGCGAACGCGTGGCGCGGGCGGCAGACACGACGGTACGGCACAGCTCAAATGCGCGCTCGGCGTCCTCGTCAACATACTTGGCGTAGTCGGCGGGCTCGGGCCACTTGGCGATCATGAGCGCCTCGGCGCGGTCAACGTTGCCCTCGGCGTCCAGATCGAGCACGCTCGCCGGCATGTTGTCCCAGATCTCCTCGGTGACAAACGGCATAAGCGGGTGCATCAGGCGAATGGAGGTGTCGAGCACAAAGATCAGGTTGCGCTGCGCCTGCAGACGGCCCTCGCCCTTCAGACGGGCCTTGGTGACCTCGACGTACCAGTCGCAGACCTCGTTCCAGAAGAACTGCTGCACGCCGCGGGCCATATCGCCAAAGGTGTAGTTCTCAATACCCTCGGTGACCATCTTGACGGCCTTGGCCAAGCGGCTGAACATCCAGGCGTCGGCCGGCGTCTCCACGACGGGCTCGCCGGGCGTGTAGCCCTCCATGTTCATAAGCAGGAAGCGGCTGGCGTTCCAGATCTTGGTCACAAACGACTTGGCCTGCTCGGTGCGCGGGCTGTCGATGAGCTTCTTGGTCTTCTTGTCGATGTTCGCGTCGAACTTGACGTCCTGGTTGTTGGTGCACAGCGTAAGCAGGTTGAAGCGCATGGCGTCGGCGCCGTACATGTCAATGAGGTCCATGGGGTCTACGCCGTTGCCCTTGGACTTGGACATGCGGCTGCCGTCCTTGGCCAGAATCGTCGGGTAGATGACGACGTCCTTAAACGGCACCTCATCAAGGAAGTACAGCGAGCTCATGACCATGCGGGCGACCCACAGCGCGATGATGTCGCGCGCGGTGACCAGCGCCGTCGTGGGGTGATGCCCCTCGAGCAGCTCCGGCTTTTGCGGCCAGCCCTGCGTGGCGAAGGTCCACAGCTGCGAGCTGAACCAGGTGTCCAGCACGTTCTCGTCCTGATGCACGTGATGGCCGCCACACTTGGGGCACACGTCGGTGTCCTCGGTGAGGGCGTCCTCCCAGCCGCAGTCCTCGCAGTAGAACACGGGGATACGGTGGCCCCACCAAAGCTGGCGGCTGATGCACCAGTCCTTGAGGTTCTCCATCCAGGTGGTGTAGGTCTGCGTCCAGCGCGCGGGGTGGAAGGTGACCTTGCCGGAGTTGACGGCGTCGAGTGCCGGCCCCTTGAGCTTGTCGACGGCGACGAACCACTGCTCGGACAGCCACGGCTCCAGGGCGGAGTCGCAACGGTAGCAGTGCATGACGGAGTGATCATGCTCCTCGACGTGGTCGAGCAGGTCGTGCTCCTCGAACCACTTGATGACGGCCTCGCGGCACTCGTTGCGGTTCATGCCGGTGAACTCGCCGTAGCCCTCGACGACCACCGCGTGCTCGTCGAAGATGTTGATCTGCGGCAGGTCGTGGGCCTGACCCATGGCGTAGTCGTTGGGGTCGTGGGCCGGGGTGACCTTGACGAAGCCGGAGCCAAAGTTGGCGTCGACATGCCAATCCTCAAAGATGGGAATCTCGCGGTTGACGATCGGCAGCATGACGGTCTTGCCCACAAAGGCGGCCTTCTCGGGGTCCTTCGGGGAGACGGCAACGCCCGTGTCGCCGAGCATGGTCTCGGGGCGCGTGGTGGCGACGACGATGTAGTCCTGGCCATTGACCGGCTCGGTCAGCGGGTAGCGCAGGTGCCACAGGTGGCCCTTCTCGTCCTTATACTCGGCCTCGTCGTCCGAGATGGCGGTGGTGCAGTTGGGGCACCAGTTGACGATGCGCTTGCCACGGTAGATCAGGCCGTCATGGTACCAGTCGCAGAAGACCTTACGCACAGCCTGGGCGTAATCCTCGTCCATGGTGAAGCGCTCGTTGTCGAAGTCGACGGAGCAGCCCATGCGCTTGATCTGCTCGACGATGATGCCGCCGTACTCGTGGGTCCAGTCCCAGCAGGCGTCGACAAACTTATCGCGACCGATCTCCAGGCGGCTGATGCCCTCGCTCTTGAGCTTCTTGTCGACCTTGGTCTGCGTGGCGATACCGGCGTGATCGGTGCCCAGCACCCAGCGCGTGGACTTGCCGCGCATGCGGGCCATACGGATGATGGCGTCCTGGATGGAGTCGTCGGTGGCGTGGCCCATGTGGAGCTTGCCGGTCACGTTGGGAGGCGGAATGGTGACGGTGCAATCGCCCACGCCCTCGCGGCGCTTGTAGTAGCCGCCGTCGAGCCACTTCTGCAAGATCACCGGCTCGTTGGTCGACGGATCGTAGTTCTTGGGCATTTCTTCCATATATCTCTCCCTTGCCCGTCGGGGAGGAATGTAGGCCCGCTAGGGTCTGCATTCCTCCCCTTAGGTATCGATTACTTCAGTCTGATATGACTTCGCTGAGGCTTAAACAAACACACAGAATAACACAGGTAGTTGGGTGTTTTGCGTATATATAAAATAGCCTCCGACCGCGGATGGTCGGAGGCTATTTGCAAGCACGTTTTTGGCAGGTTTACACGTAGATGCGTTGGGGCTGTTCTTCGCCCTTAACCGCCGCTTCGGTCACGATGACCTTGGTGACGCCCTCCTCGCTGGGGAGGTCGAACATCGTCTGCTGCAGCACGTCCTCGCAGATGGCACGCAGGCCGCGGGCGCCGGTCTTGCGGGCAAGCGCCATGCGGGCGATCTCGTGCAGGGCGGCGTCCTCAAACTCAAGATCGACGTCCTCGAGCTGGAACATCTTGCGGTACTGACGCACCACGGCGTTCTTGGGCTCGGTCAGGATCGACACCAGGTCGTCCTCGTCGAGCGCCTGCGTCTGGGTGACAACGGGCGTACGGCCCACGAACTCGGGGATCATGCCAAAGGCGTTGAGGTCCTGCGGGAGCACCTGACGCAGCAGGTCGTTCTCGTCGACCGAGGTGGGGCCGGCGATCTCGGAGTTAAAGCCCACGCCCTTGTTGCCCACGCGGTCAGCGATGATCTTGTCCAGACCCACAAAGGCACCGCCGCAGATAAACAGGATGTTAGTCGTGTCGATCTGCAGCAGCTCCTGCTGGGGATGCTTGCGGCCACCGGTAGGCGGAACGCTGGCCACCGTGCCCTCAAGAATCTTAAGCAGCGCCTGCTGCACACCCTCGCCCGAGACATCGCGGGTAATGGAGAGGTTCTCGGCCTTGCGGGCAATCTTGTCAATCTCGTCCACGTAGATAATGCCCACCTGAGCGCGCTCAATGTCGCCATCGGCAGCATTGATGAGCTTGAGCAGGATGTTCTCCACGTCCTCGCCAACGTAACCAGCCTCGGTGAGCGCGGTGGCATCGGCGATGGCAAACGGCACCTCGAGGATGCGCGCGAGCGTCTGGGCCAACAGCGTCTTGCCGGTACCGGTGGGACCGAGCAGCAGGATGTTGGACTTGGCGAGCTCCACCTCGTCCATGTCATCGTAAAGCTGCGAGTCCAAACCGTCGTCAAAGGCCGAAAGCGCAGCACCGCCCTCGATGACGCGGCGGTAATGGTTGTACACGGCAACCGACATGGCGCGCTTGGCGTCCTCTTGGCCCATGACATAAGCCGAAAGCTCGTCATAGATCTCGTGCGGCGTCGGCACGTGCGTGATGACCTGGCGATCGTCCTCGAGCTCAAAGCCCTCGGCCTCGGGGTCAACGGCGGGCTGGGACGCAGCCTGGCCGTGGTCGTTGAGGAAACCCGGGAGATTGCCGTTGCGGGCGGCGTCCATAAAGTCCGAAGCCAGCGACTCCTCAAGGATCTCGGAGCAGGCGGCGACGCACTCATCGCAGATAAAGATGTTGGTCGGACCCTTTACGAGACGACGGACCTGGCCCTGCTCTTTTCCGCAGAAGGAGCAGCGGATGGGGTTGCCGTTCTCGTCAAAGTTGTCCTGCATGTTACCTGCCATCCTAGGCGTCCTTCGCGGCAAGGTCGCGCGAGGTGACGATACGGTCGATCAGGCCGTAGTCGAGGGCCTCGGCAGCGGTCAGGTAGTTGTCGCGCTCGGTATCGGCCTGGACCTTCTCGATCGGCTGGCCCGAGGCATCGGACAGAATCTGGTTGAGCTCGCGACGGGTCTTCTTGATCTCCTCGGCCACGATCTCGATCTCAGTCTGCTGGCCCTGGGCACCGCCGCTGGGCTGGTGAATCATGACCTTAGAGTGCGGCAGGCAGAAGCGCTTGCCCTTGGCGCCGGCCGAAAGCAGCACGGCGGCCATAGACGCGGCCATACCCACGCAAATGGTGGAGACCTGCGGCTTAATGAAGTTCATGGTGTCCAGAATAGCCAGGCCGGAGTAGACCTCGCCACCGGGCGAATTGATATAGAGCGAGATATCCTTCTCGGCATCCTGGCTCTCAAGATGCAGCAGCTGGGCAACGACCAGGTTGGCGCTGACGGAGTTGATCTCCTCGCCCAAGAAGATAATGCGGTCGTTGAGCAGGCGCGAATAGATATCGTAGCTGCGCTCGCCGCGCGGCGTCTGCTCGATAACGTATGGCACGAGGGCGGAATCGAACTTAGCGATCATACGCATCTCCATTTCTCTTACGGACCAATTGTGGTTCTAGACAAACGTACGGTGCCCGCATGCTATGCATTGGCTGGCACCGTACGAAGCAACCGGATAACCGGCTTATAACTTTACCCCATCATGGGCGCACACAAGCGCTCGTGGGCAAGGTGGCGAGAATTACTCGGCGTCCTTGGCGGTCTCGTCGACCTCGGTCACCTTGGCGTTCTCGACCAGGTGATCGACGGCCTTGGAGCGACGGATGGACTCACGGACGGCAGGCATGCGGCCATCGGCGATGAACTCGGCCTTGGAAGCCTCGACGTCCTTGACGCCGGCCTTCTCGAACTCGGCGTTGATGTCGTCCTCGGTGACCTCGATCTTGAGCTCACGGGCGAGGGCGTCGAGAGCCAGGGACTCACGGGCAACGTCGTTGGCCTGCTTGTGCAGGTCGCCGATGAACTGCTCCATGGTCAGGCCGGAAGCGGGCAGCCAGGTGTCGAGCGTCATGCCACGGGCAGCGAGGTTGGACAGGAAGTTCTGGCCAAGCTCCTCAAAGACGGACTGCTCGTAGTCGGCGTCCATCTCGTCGAGCTGCAGGCGCTCGGCGAGAGCGGAGACGCAACGGTTCTCCTTCTCGGCCGGGAGGCGGGAAGCCTTGTCCTGCTCGATCTCGATCTTGATGGCGTCGCGCATGGCCTCGATGCTGTCAAAGCCAAAGTCGGACTTGACGAGCTCGTCGGTGAGCTCGGGGGTGTTGCGGACCTTGATGCCCTTGACGGTGACCTCGACGGTGTGGGTCTCGGCCTCCTCGCCCTCCTCGACCTCGTCGGTCCAGGTGACGGTCTTGACGTCGTCGACGTTAGCGCCGATCAGGGCCTCGTTGAACTCGGCGGGGTTGCTGTCGCTACCGGCGATGAGCATGCGGCCCTCAGCAGCGAAGTTGTCGGCGTTCTCGACGGCCTTGAGGTCGACGGTGACGTAGTCCTCGGCCTCGACGGCGCGACCCTCAACGTCCTCGAAGGTGGCACGGTAGTTGAGGAGCATCTCGACCTGGTTGTTGATCTCGGACTCGGTGACCTCCGCAGGGGGCATCTCGATCTCGACAGCGTCGAAGGAGGAGAGCTCAGCGGCGGGACGCAGGGAGAACTCGACGGTGTAGGTGTAGTCCTCGTGATCCTTAGCGAGGTCGAGGTCCTTGTAGTCACCGTTCTTGGTGGGGACGATGTCCAGCTCGTTGAGGACGGCGGGCTCGTTGGCGGCGATCAGGTCGTTGGTGGCCTGAGCGAGGGTAGCCTCGGCGCCAAGAGCGGAGTCGATGACCGGACGGGGAGCCTTACCGGCACGGAAGCCCGGGAAGCGGTACTTCTTGGCGGTCTCCTTGTAGGCCTTCTTGATCGCGGCGTCGACGTCGGCGGCCGGGATGGTGACCGTAGCGGTGAGCTTGGCGTCCTTGACGTCAGAAGCGGTGATGTTCAACACGTTCCTCCTCATACTGCCCAGCTTATCTGAGGTGCTGGTACCTTTATGCAACAAGCGTCGCGAGGGCATAAGCCGACGCGGGTGCGTTGGTGCGGGCGAAAGGACTCGAACCTTCACGGGAATCCCACCAGAACCTAAATCTGGCGCGTCTACCAATTCCGCCACGCCCGCATGAGCGCACAGACTAGGAATGATAGCAGATACGAGCGGCAAGCGCACGCACACGTTTTTGGCTCACGACCTCACCACGAGTTGCGACTGCCCGCATCCCACAATTCGGCCGAAACGTGGGATGCGGTTTCCTCGGACTAAGCAAAGAGCGGCGGCAACGGGGTCTCGCCTACTCCCCCAGCAGGGCCTTCTCGGGCGTGATGGGAAGCGAGCGAACCTGGTGGCCGGTGGCGTGCGCCACGGCCGAGGCCACAGCGGCGAGCGGCGTGTTGATGACGACCTCGCCAATCGACTTGGCGCCAAACGGGCCCGTCGGCTCGTAGCTCGGCTCAAAGGCCACGCGAATGCTGCCGATATCCAAGCGCGTGGGCAGCTTGTAGCTCATAAAGTTACCGGTGCGCAGGCGGCCGCGGTCATCATGCTCGACAATCTCGTAGAGCGCGTGGCCGATACCCTGGGCAATGCCGCCCTCGGCCTGAACGCGCGCGAGCGCCTCGTTGATCACGGTGCCGCAGTCCACAGCCGCCGCGTAGTCCACCACGGTCACCTTGCCGGTGGCTTTGTCGACCTCGACCTCGGCAATGCCGGCCATAAACGGCGGAGGCGAAACGGGCAGACAGGCAGAGGCATGCGAAGTCAGTGCGTCGCCGCCGTCGATGTTCTTGACGCACAGGTTGGCAAAGTCGCGCAGCGTGAGGTAACGGCCGCGCTCGCGGGCGGCGCGCTCGTCGGACAGGCGCACGTACTGGCCATCGAAGACCACGTCGGCGGCGTCCACATCCCACATCTGGGCAGCCTTGGCGCAAATCTTCTCACGCAGCTCGGTCGCGGCGTTCTTGGCGGCAAGACCCGTCACGTACGTACCCGAGCTCGCGTACGAGCCGGCGTCGAACGGCGATACGTCGGTATCCACACCACGTACCACAATCAGCGAGCTCTCCACGCCCAGCTCCTCGGCGGCAATCTGCGCCAGGATCGTGTCGACGCCCATGCCGTTGTCGGTGGCGCCGGTCGAAAGCGTAATAAAGCCGTCCTCTTCCAGGCGCATGTCGATGCCGGCGATGTCGACGTTGGAGATGCCCGAGCCCTGCATGGTGAGCGCGCAACCCAGGGCGCGTACGCGGTCGCCCAGGTCCACGGCCAGCGGCTTGTCGCGCCAACCGATCATGTCCATCGCGCGCAGCAGACAGCGGTCGAGCGCGCAGGCGTTGAGCTTCTCGTTGTAGTACTGCGGCATGATCTCGCCCTCGCGCACGATGTTCTTAAGGCGCAGGTCGGCCGGGTCCATGTGCAGCATGTCGGCGAGCTCGTTGACGGCGCTCTCCACGGCAAACTGGCCCTGGGTGGCACCGTAGCCGCGATACGCGCCGCCGCGGTTGGTATTGGTGTAGACAGCGTCCCAGCTAAAGCGGCTCGCCTTCACATGGTTGTAGATGGGCAGGCTCTTGTGACCCGACAGGCCGATCGTCGTGGTGGCGTGCTCGCCGTACGCGCCGGCGTTGGACAGCGTGTGCAGATCGATGGCCGTGATGGTGCCGTCGTTCATGGCGCCCAGTTTAACGGTCATCTGCATCTGGTGGCGCGAGTTGCCCGCAGTGATGGTCTCCTCACGGGTGTAGCAGCAGTAGCTCGGACGGCCGGTCTGCTGCGTCACAAACGCAACGAAGATCTCGCAGCAGCCCGTCTGCTTGGAGCCAAAGCCGCCGCCGATGCGCGGTTTAATGACCTGCACCTGCGACTGCGGAATGTCGAGCGACTGCGCGACCATGCGGCGCACATGGAAGGGCACCTGCGTGGAGGTGGTCACCGAGATACGCCCGAACGCGTCGGTTGTCGCGAAGGCGCGGAAGGTCTCCATGGGCGCGGTCTGCGTGGCCTGGCTGGTGTAGGTGCGCTCAAAGACGATGTCGCTCTGGGCGAAGGCCTCGTCCAGATCGCCGTAATCGCTGGTACCGCTGCACACCAGGTTGCGCGGGACGTCGCCGCCCTGCGGGAACATAAAGGTCACGTCGCCCTCGGGGTGGACCACGATGTCGTTATCGAGTGCCTGGGTAAAGTCGAGCAGGGGCTCGAGCACCTCATAGTCGACCTTGATGAGCTTGAGCGCCTTGTCGGCAGCCTCCTCGGTCTCGGCAGCGACGATCGCCACCTCCTCGTTTTGGTAGCGCACAAGGTTCTCGAGAATCAGGCGGTCGTAGGGACTCGGCTGCGGATAGCTCTGACCGGCGATAGTAAAGCGGCGCTTGGGCACGTCCTCGTAAGTGTAGACGCCCACAACGCCGGGCACCTTCAGGGCGCGCGACGTATCGATGGAGCGGATCTTGGCGCGGGCATAGGGGCTGCGCTTGAGTTTGACGATCAGGGCGCC
Organism: Collinsella sp. AM20-15AC; assembly: GCF_003471405.1. Classification (NCBI taxonomy): domain Bacteria; kingdom Bacillati; phylum Actinomycetota; class Coriobacteriia; order Coriobacteriales; family Coriobacteriaceae; genus Collinsella; species Collinsella sp. AM20-15AC. The sequence goes on along the minus strand of NZ_QRJA01000019.1, from coordinate 31,043 downwards.
GGCGGGCACCATATCGCCCGTGTAGACGGGACGGCCCTCGAGCAGCGCCTTCGAGTCCTTCTTGGGCTGCTTATGGGTGATCTGCTTGTACGAGACACCGTCGCAGCTGGTGTCGTTGACCGGCAGCTCGGGCATCTCAAAGCCCACATGCACGCCGGACTCGTTAAGAAAGCGGACGATGGCGCGCAGCTGGCTCTCATAGCCGCTGCAACGGCAGAGGTTGCCGGCGAGCTGGCGTGAGAGTTCCTCGCGCGTGGCGACGAGGCTCGGGTCCTCCTTGGCGGCGCGTGCAAGCGCCAGCACGTTCATGATGAGGCCGGGGGCGCAAAAACCGCACTGCTCGGCGCCTTCGGCAGCCATCGCACGGGCAAGCGCCTCGGACTCGGCTTTGAGGCCCTCGAGCGTGGTGATGGTGTGGCCCTCGACGCGAGCGGCGGGAACCGAGCAGCTCAGCACCGGGTCGCCGTCGAGCCACACCGTGCACAGGCCGCAGTTGGTGGTCTCACAGGCGCAGCGCACCGACGCGCAACCCTGCTCGCGCAACAGTGCAAAGAGCATGGTGTCGGGGGCAATCTGAACCTTGACCTTACGGCCGTTGAGCGTAAAGGAAAGATCGATGAGTTTGGCAGCCATTAGCGCACCTCGCTAGAATCGACGCCGGGCACGCGGCGGCAGGAATACTCGTCCGTGGCGAACTTGGGGATCTGCACGGTCTCGAGCTCGCGGGCAAGCGCGGCCGAAAGCTCGATGCCGGCGGCGCGACGCACAGCCTGGATGGCGAGCGGGGCAGAGATGCGGCGGCGGTAGTCGGCCGAGCCCCACAGGTTGGTTCCGTAGCTCAGGGCACGCACGGATGCAGCAAGGGCGCGAAGCTCGTCCTCGGAAGGCTGCTCGTTGGTAAGGCCGCACGCCACGCCCTGCAGCAGGGTCGCGCGCAGCGGGCGGGCGCCCACGGTGACGTGCCAAGTGTTGTTCCACCAGGCGGCGGTGACGTTCAACGAGGGGAAGTCGGTCGCGGCCTTGCGCACGGCCTCGTAGCTCGCACGGTAATCGTGTTTAACGACCACGATGTGCTCGATCACGTCGCGCACGTAACCCATGTCGACGAACTCGGCGAGCGGCACGCGGCCGGCGCCCGTCAGCTCAACATACGAATCGAGCGCCAGGAACGCCGAGAGAACGTCCGAGAAGCCAAAGCGGCCGTAGATGCTGCCGCCCACCGTGGCGGTATTGCGCAGCTGCACGCCCACGATGTCGTGGACGGCGAACTCAAAGACATTGTTGACAAGCGCGTTGAGCCCGGCATGACGCTCGAGCTGGCGCAGGGTGCACATGGCACCGATGCGAAACTCGGTCTCGGTCTCCTCGATCTGATCGAGTCCGCAGGCCGAAAGGTCAATCGCCGTCGCCACGCGACGCGAACCCAGGCGCATCCAGATGCCGCCGCCCACAATCTTGTTGTTGCGGTTCTTCTGTAAGAGCTCATAGGCTTCGGCCGCGTTTCCAACACGGACGTAGGTACCGAACTTGAGCACGTTCTCCCCCATCTCTTCACTTGTCCAGTGTCCTCTAGTGTACCAAACGAGGGCGCACGGCCCTCACCACCATAGAAAAAGGCTCCCGGCACAAATGCTGGGAGCCTCATCAGTTGCTATGTCGAGCTGGATTTAGCAGACGCCCTGGGCGAGCATGGCGTCGGCGACCTTCAGGAAGCCGGCGATGTTGGCGCCCATGACGAAGTTGCCCTCCTGGCCATACTCCTTGGCGGTGTCGTCCACGTTGTGGAACATGCCGCGCATGAGCTGCTCGAGCTTGCCGTCGACCTCCTCGAAGGTCCAGGACAGGTGCTCGGCGTTCTGGCTCATTTCCAGGCCGGACACGAGCACGCCACCGGCGTTGGCAGCCTTACCGGGCATAAAGGCGACGCCGTTCTCCTGGAAGTAAGTCGTGGCCTCGATGGTCGTGGGCATGTTTGCGCCCTCGCCGACCACCTTGCAGCCGTTGGCGACGAGCGCCTGGGCGTCCTCGAGCAGCAGCGTGTTCTCGCGAGCGCAGGGCAGCGCGATGTCGCAGGGCAGCTCCCACACGCCGCGGCCGTCGCCCTCGTGCCACACGGCGTTGGGCTTCTCGTCAACGTACATGGCGAGCGTGACGCCCTTGTCGTGGCCGGAGCGCTTCTGGTTGTAGACGTGCTCGAGCACGGAGTAGTCGATGCCGTCGGGATCCTCGACCCAGCCGTGGGTGTCGGAGCAGGCCAGCACCTTGCCGCCGAGCTGCGCGACCTTCTGGACGGCATAGATAGCAACGTTGCCGGAACCGTGAACGACGACGTTCTTGCCCTCGAAGGAGTCGCCGCGGCTCTTGAGGTACTCGTCCACAAAGTAGACCAGGCCGTAGCCGGTGGCCTCGGTACGGGCGAGCGAGCCGCCAAAGGAGAGGCCCTTGCCAGTGAGGACGCCGGTCCACTCGTTGGTCAGGCGCTTGTACTGACCGAACATGTAGGCAACCTCGCGGCCGCCAACGCCAAGGTCGCCGGCGGGAACGTCGGTGTTGGGGCCAATGTGGCGATAGAGCTCGGTCATGAAGGACTGGCAGAAGTGCATGATCTCGTTGTTGGACTTGCCCTTGGGGTCAAAGTCGGAGCCGCCCTTGCCGCCGCCCATGGGAAGGGTGGTCAGGCTGTTCTTGAGGATCTGCTCCAGGCCCAGGAACTTAAGCATGCCCAGGGTGACCGTCGGATTAAAGCGCAGGCCGCCCTTGTAGGGTCCAATGGCAGAGTTGAACTCGACGCGGTAACCGCGGTTGACCTGAACCTTGCCCTGGTCGTCGACCCAGGGAACACGGAACATGACGATGCGCTCGGGCTCGACGAGGCGCTCAAGCAGGGCGGCCTCCTCGTACTCGGGGTGGGCGTCGAGCGCCGGCTGGATGGTGCCGAGGATCTCGGTCGCGGCCTGGATGAACTCAGGCTGCTCGGGATAGCGGGCCTTGAGCTCGTCGAGAACTTTCTGCGTGTAGCTCATGCTTCCTCCAATGATGGGAAAGAAAAGTGTCGGTCGCGGCACCCTATGCGCCGCGAGCTTTATCGAGTATGGATAATATCGCACTGTTGCCGCAAAGTTACGAATAAGACCGCGGGCGGATGTTTCATTTTGATTACGATGCAGGTAGATGCGTTTTTGAGCGCCTGACGTGCAAGTTGCGTGTTTCGAAGCTGTTTCCCGCACGTTTCAAAACCACCACAAAGGGGACAGGCACCTTTGTGGTGGTTTTGGCGAGATACGTTGGCGGGAACGTATGTGAATCGAACACATCCAAGACGTTTTGCACGCCTCGCAACGGTTTTGAGGACCGCGGGGCCCACCGGAGCCCATCCGTTCCCAAGCGTGGCGGTATTTTACCAAACCGAACAGCCCGCAACTGAAAGGAGGACCAGGGCAGCGATGCAAAGCCCCTAACGCAGCGATCTTAGGCCGCCGGCATCCTTGTCGAGTGCGGTAAAGCGCACGGCATCCAGGTGCTCCAAGATGCTGATCGCTCGCTTGCGCGACACACCCAAGGCCTCGCGCAATACACTCGTGGTGGTAGCGCCGCCGGCAGCCTCGATAGCCGCAAAAACAACCTCACGCGCATGGGCCTCGGCGGCGGCGGACAAGGCAACGTCGTGCTCGACCTTAACGATCGAGTGGTTGAGCGAAAGCTCGCGCAGCGCACGCGTCATGGTGTCGCGATCGAGTTGCAACTGCTGTCCCAGCTCGGGCAGCGTCGGCGCGTCGAGGCCGGCCTCATCCAGCAGGGCCACAATGCGATGGCTAGCCTCGCGCACCACGCGTAACGCCGCAGCGGCGGAATGCGAGTCGAAGACCTCGGCACCGTCGATGGCGCAGATGCCGCGCGCACAGCCCTCGAGGATGAGCGCGGAGGCGACATCTTCGCCCGCTTTCGGCCAGGCGACATGCACAACCTCGCCCGGCGTGAAACCCGTCTGCTTGGGCGCGGCCTCATGCATGGCGGCAAGCGTGTCGGCGAGCGCGGTGAGGGCGGCATCGAGCACGGCGGGGGCGGCATAGAGCTCCTCGGTCGAGTGCTCCGGATGAAGGGCGACCGCATCGCCCGACGCCACCGCGGCGAGCAGGAGCCTTACGGCCTCGGCACCGGAAAGATCGATCGCACGGGCGACATCGGCTGCCGGCACGGGCAGGCGCTGGATACCGAGCCACGCGGCGACGGTCGATGCGAGGTCGCCCGCATCGAGAGCCGCGAGAAGCGAGCGCTCAGCATCCGTGAGCTCGCGCGAGCGGCGGCACTGCGAAAGCAGCACGCGTCCGCCGCCGATAAGCACCACCGGCGAGAACGCGAGCACGATGAGGCCGTCGCCCGAGCGCACGGGAAGACGCTCCTCCAGGCGGACCTGTACGATGCGGGTCTCGCCGGCCTCAATGGGTCCCTCGCCCTCCATGAGCATGATGCGCCCGATGACCTCGGCCGTGCCCGCCATCACGTGGACGCGCGCGCCGGACTCGAAGGGCACGGGCTTGGCGCCCTCGCGCCCCAGATAGGTGAAGCGCGCGATAAGCCTAAGCGTCGAGCCCTCGGCGCTCGGTCCGCAGACGACCTCGCCGCGGGGCAGGACATCGACCCCGTCGCCCACGATGTTGAGGGCGACGCGCTGGCCGGGAAGCGCGCGCGGCGTGTCGCCGTGCACCTGAATCGCGCGCACGCGACAGCGCACGCCCGCCGGGCTCGAGACAAGCTCGTCGCCCACCATGATGGGGGCGTCGTGAAGCGTTCCCGTGACGACGGTGCCCGAGCCCTTGATGGAAAAGCAGCGGTCGATGGGCAGACGCGGGGCCAAGCCGGGGCGCTCGGAGCGCTCGGCGGATTCAGCCAGAAACGCGTCGATCGCGGCATCGATCGCCCCGCGCACGTCCTCGACGCCCTCGCCCGTGCGCGACGACACGGGGACCACGGGGGCATCGGAGAACACGGTGCCCGAAAGGAAATCCATCACATCGAGCTCGGCGAGCTCCGCCGTCTCGTCGTCGGCCAGGTCGCGCATGGTGAGCGCGACGACCATGCGCGTCACGCCCAACAACTCGAGAACGTGCACGTGCTCGCGCGTCTGCAGCATCACGCCCTCAACGGCAGAAACCACCAGCACTGCCACGTCGATGCCCGTGGCGCCCTGCACCATCGCGCGCAGGTAGTGCGCATGACCGGGCACATCGACCAGGCCGACAATCTTGCCGCTCGGCAGCGCCAACTCTCCAAAACCGAGCTCCGTGGTCATACCGCGGCGCTTCTCGACCTCCAGACGGTCGGGATTTTTTCCGGTCAGCGCCTCGATGAGGGCCGACTTTCCATGGTCAACGTGTCCCGCCGTTCCAACGACAACGGGACATTCGACAAGCTCACGCGCCGTCATCGACGCAAACCCGCCCGCACGGCATCCGTCAACGCAGACGCACACAGGTCAAGGTCGGTATCGTGCAAAAGCGTGCGGACGTCAAACAGCACCTGGTCGCGCTGCACGCGCGTCACAACCGGCGTATCGGGTTCTTGAACCATGGCGCGCTTTAGGCCATCGGCGGACAGGCGCCCATCGGCGGGACAGACGGCAACGCAAAATGTTGGGAGCTCGACGGTCGGCAGCGAGCCGCCGCCGGGGGCAGAGGCGCCCTCGACAACCTGCAATTCCACCGCCTCCTCGCACTGAGCCTCGCGAAGTTTACGCAGCATGCGGTCGCGCAGGCGCTTGGCCTGACGCTCGAGCGGAGCCGGCGCGCCGGATAGCATGTTGAGCACCGGAATCTCCCGATGTGCCGTATCGGAACCGGCCACATACAGGCGCAGGGTGGCCTCGAGGGCCGCGAGCGTGAGCTTGCCGGGGCGAAGCGCGCGCATCAGCGGATGCGAGGCACAAGTGGCAATCGCCTGGTCGCTGCCGAGAATAATGCCCGCCTGCGAAGCACCGAGTAGCTTGTCGCCCGAGCACGAGACAAGGTCAGCGCCGGCGCAAAGCGAGGCGGACGTGGACTTCTCCCCCGCATCGGCGAGCACCCCGTCTGCAAGCAAAGCACCCGAGCCTTGGTCCTCGTAAAGCAAAAGCCCGTGCTCATGCGCCAGCGCAGAAAGCTCCGCCACGGAAACCTCCTCGTGGAAGCCCTCGATGCGGTAGTTGGAAGGATGAACCTTCAGGATCATCGCCGTGTTGGGCGTGATGGCGCTTCGATAATCATCCAGATGCGTGCGGTTGGTCGAGCCCACCTCGACAAGCTTGGCGCCCGAGGCCGCCATGATGTCGGGAATGCGGAAGCTACCGCCCACCTCGACCAGCTCGCCGCGACTCACGATGACCTCTTTGCCGCACGCATGCGCGGCAAGCACCAGCAGCACCGCCGCGGCGTTATTGTTGACGACCAGGGCGTCCTGCGCCCCCGTGAGCGTGCGCAGCAGACGCGCGGCATGCTCTTTGCGGCCCCCGCGAGCGCAGGTTGAGACGTCATACTCAAGCGTGCTGTAGCCGCGAGCGACATCGGTCACCGCCCGCACCGCCGCGGGCGCGAGCGGAGCGCGGCCCAGGTTGGTGTGAATCACAACGCCCGTCGCGTTAACGGCAGGGCGCAGGGTCGGCAGCGACAGGCGGTGGCACCGCCGCTCGATAGCCAAGGCGAGCTCGCGCTTATTCCTAGCGGGGGCGCCAGAGCGAATCGCCGCGCGCTCGGCATCGAGCTCGGCGTCAATCGCCTCGCGCACCAACGTGTCGCCCGCATCGCCGGCAGCCTTCATGACCGGCCACTCGGCCAGCAGCTCGTGCACGGCGGGAATGGAGCGCAGGCGGTCGCGCACCTCGGCAGGCATGGATTCGCAGTCGCTCATGGAAAGCCCTTCGACATAATCAATAAAAAGCAGGCCCCCCTTGGTCGTCATCGGCCAAAATGTGACGACGCGAATACAAAAGGGACAGGTCCATTATGGCAGCTCGCGACAAGACGGCGAAGCGCCTCGTCCAAAACCTGCCAAAATAAACCTGTCCCTTTTTGGTCGGTTATGGGTTGGGTCCTTTAGGACTCTTTGTTGGCGTAGATAAACCAGTAGCCCAGCGCCACGATCAGGGCGCCACCTACGATATTGCCCAGCGTGGCGACCGAAAGGTTGAGCGCCAACCCGGCGGCGTTGAGGGCATCGGCGCCGGCGACATCGGCTCCATAGCCGCACGCGTGCATCACGGCACCCATGGGCAAAAAGTACATGTTGGCAACGCAGTGCTCAAAACCGCATGACACAAAGGCGGCGATAGGCAGCAGAATACCCACGACTTTATCGACCACGGTCTTGCCGGCGGTACCGATCCATACAGCCAGGCACACAAAGATGTTGCACAGAATGCCGCGGAAGAAGATGGTGACGGCGTCAATCGAAACCTTACCGGCGGCGACACTCACCATGGTGTTGGCAACGGCCTCGCCGTTGAGCTTATAAATAGCTGCCATGTAAACCAAAAAGACAACGAACAGCGCGCCGGCAAAGTTGCCGATCCACACAACGACCCAAGCCTTGAGCATCTGGACGAGCGTGATCTTTTTGCTCTTGAGCGCGCAGACCATAAGCGAGTTGCCGGTAAACAGTTCCGCGCCGCAAATGAGCACGAGCACCAGTCCCAGGCAAAAGCACAGGCCGCCCACAAAGCGCTGAGCGCCCCAGCCAAGGGACGCATCGCTCAGAAAGACCGTGAAGAACAGACCGCCGAAGGCGATGAACGCGCCGGCGAACATGGCGAGCAAAAATGCCTTCGAGGCAGGCAGACTGGCCTTGGTAACGCCGGCGGCCTCGGTCTTGGTCTCGATTGCGGCAGGCGCCAGGCAGTCGGGGATGGGGTATTCTGCCTTGAAATCTGCCATGTCAGTCACTTCTTTCCTAATCAGCAGGGACGAGCATTGCCAATGCAAAGGCCCCGCGTCGGACGGTCAAAACAAAACAGGTCAGAAGTAAACGTACCTCTGACCTGCAAATTACTTGGAGCGGGCGACGGGAATCGAACCCGCGTCATCAGCTTGGAAGGCTGGGGTTCTACCATTGAACTACGCCCGCAAGATATGGTCGGGACGACAGGATTTGAACCTGCGACATCCTGCTCCCAAAGCAGGCGCGCTACCAAACTGCGCCACGTCCCGAAGGTGTTGAGCAGCTAAGGTCTAAACCTTGCGTGTCCCAAAGCGAAGGAAATTATAGGGGAGACTCCCCGCCTGTGCAAGCGACGATACCCTAGCTCCTCGAATGTGCGACAAACCGGCTGTGGAGCAGGCCAATCACAAACGCCACCACGGCAACCGGCGCCCATGCGGCTCCAATGTCGGCCAGCGGCAGCGCATCGAACGGCAGCCACACGCCTGCAAAGAACGCGTCGCGGATCGAGGTGATCACGCTCTGCACCGCGACAACGCCGCCGACCCAGACCCACACCTGCGGATGCGCGTCGCAAAAACCGTGCACTAGGCCCATAAGCACCAGAACAATTGCAACAGGGTACAGGGCGTTGAGCATGGGCACCGAGAACATGAGGATCACGTCGAGACCCACGTTTGAGAGCACGCACGAAAACGCCGCGAACACAAAGGCGAGTATCGCAAAGGGACGGCGCATGGCCTCCTCGGAAGCCTCAGCTCCCCCTTCGACCACATACGTCTCGCAGAAGTAACGCGAGCAGCAGCTGATGAGGCCGATGCATACGTTCATGCAGGCGAGGAAGAAGATCGCAAAGACCACGACCGTGCCGGCAAGGCCAAAGTGCATGGAGGCCGAGCGGGCGAGGATGGCGGCTCCGTTGGTGGCATCGGGCATCACGGTGCTCAGCTGCGTGCCGGCAAGCGCCAGACCGCAGTAGATGATGGCCATGAGCACACCAGCGATCACGCCGGAGCGCGAAATCTCGAAGGCCACGCGCTTGTCGTCGGTAACGCCCAGCTCGTGGATGGTCTCGGCGATGATGATGCCAAAGGCGAGCGACGCGAGCAGGTCCATGGTCTGATAGCCGGTCAAAAAGCCCTGCACGGCGGCACCGGCATCGTAAGGAGCCTGCGGCGCGGCAGCGGAACCCAGCGGCGAGACCACGGCAGCGCCCACGACCAATACGATAAGGGCGATGAGCGCGGGGCCCGTAATGCGGCCGAGCACGCGCGTAATGACACCCGGGCGCAGCGTGAGCACAAAGGCGACGGCAAAGAAGGCGACGGCAAACACCAGGCGGGCCGTGCCGAGCGAGACACCCTCGGGCAGCAGCGGCACCAGCATCTCGAAGGCCGTGGAACTCGTACGCGGAATGGCCAGACACGGACCGATAGCCAGATACACCGCCGCGACAAAAAACTCGCCAAACTTGGGGTGCACACGACCGGCAAGCTCGCGCGCCGTTCCGGCAAGTGCCACGGCGATAAAGCCCATGACGGGAAGGCCGATGGCGGCAATCAGAAAGCCGAGCATGGCGAGCGGCGTGGCAGAGCCCGCCTGCAGCGCCAGCAGCGGCGGAATAATGAGGTTGCCGGCGCCAAAGAGCATCGAGAACAGGGCGATGCCGACGGTGAGGACATGGTCGGAGCGCAGACCGCGCGGGGCGGATGATGCCATAGGACCACCTTTCGGGTCGAAACAAAACGGGACGGGCAAAAGACCCGTCCCGCAAGTATATACGCTTTAGCAGGCTAAATCGTGCAGAGCGTCAATCGCGGTGTCGACTTCCTCGTCCGTGTTGAAATACCCAAACGAGAGGCGAACGACACCCTGGCGCTCGGTCCCCAGTGCGCGGTGCATGAGCGGAGCGCAGTGGGCGCCGGGGCGCGTCGCAATCCCCCACCCTTGCATGAGCGCGTCCGAGACCTCGGCCGAATCGATATCGCCCACGTTAAGCGAAACGATCGCCGAGCGCACGGGCTGGTCAAACGCACCGTAGAGCGCAATGCCGGGAATGTCGCGAACGCCGGCGAGGAAGCGCTCGGCAAGCGCACGTTCGCGTGCCGCAATCGCCTCTACCCCGCCCTGGGCCTCGATAACGTCGAGGCCGGCGGAAAGGCCGGCGATACCGTGACCGTTGAGCGTGCCCGCCTCAAGACGCGTGGGCCACTCTTGCGGCTGCAGCGCATCGAAGCTGCGCACGCCCGTGCCACCCATGGCCCAAGGAGCCACGTCAATGCCTTCCGCCACGGCTAGGCCACCGGTCCCCTGCGGGCCCATGAGCCCCTTGTGGCCGGTAAAGCACACCACGTCGAGCCCCATGACCTGCATATCGATATGCGCCGTGCCGGCAGACTGCGAGGCATCGACGATCACAAGCGCGCCGGCCGCATGGGCCATGGCAGCCACGCGTGCAATGTCGACCGCGTTGCCGGTCACATTGGAGGCGTGTGTCACCACCACGGCACGCGTGCCCGGCGTGACCAGCTGCTCGAGCTCGTCGTAGTCGAGCACGCCGTTCGCGTCGCAGCCCGCATGCTCAACAGTCACGCCCTGCTCTGCCGCCAGGCGGTTGAGCGGACGCAGCACGGAGTTGTGTTCGAGCACCGTCGTGACCACACGATCGCCGGGGCGCACCACGCCGTTGATGGCGGTGTTGAGCGCCGCCGTGGAGTTGGGCGTAAAACAAATATGGTCCACCCGCGGGCAGCCCAGCAAGCGCGCAAGCTTGGTGCGGCAGCTGTGGATGGTGCGCGCCGCGTCGAGCGCACCCGACGTGGCGCCTCGCCCAGCATTGCCGAGCGAGCACATCGCCTGCACCACGGCATCGATGACCGCCTGAGGTCTGTGCATGGTCGTCGCCGCGTTATCCAGGTAGATCATCGCACGACCTCCCACATATCGATCACAGTAAAGCCCTCGGTGGGAACGTCCGCCGCGGCAAGCTCGCTTCGCAGCAGTGGTTCATTTTCAGGCAGGGCTTTCCATGCCAGGCCGCAGCCGGCAGCAACCTCTCCGGGTACGGGAATCGTTCGCCCGGGAAGGCCACGCTCACGGCACAGAGACTCGCAGCCCATGGCGGCCGCCGTGGTGGGAAACGTGATGACAAGCGCCGGGCGCTTTTCTCTCATGGCAATCCCACCCAGGCGCTACGGACGCACGACGCGGCCGGCCTGCTCCATCTTTTCGACGATCACGTACATGTTCGTGACATCGCCCACGGCAAGCTGGTCCTTAATGCCAAAGTGGTCGAGGCAGGTGCCGCAGGTAAGGATCTCGACACCCTGCTCGGCCAGGCCCTTGAGGTCGTCAAGCACCGGCGACCCCTCGACGGTGAGTTTGGCGCCGCCGTTGTAGAAGAGCATCGTGGCGGGCAGCTCCTCCTGCTGCGTCACGGCAAAGATAAAGGCCTTCATGAGCTTGTGGCCCAGCTCATCGTCGCCGCGACCCATGCAATCGGTGTAGACGGCCACGACCAGCTTGCCCTTGCCGGCGCTGGCGTCGCAGAAAGCGGCGCCGTCCTGCTCAGGATCGGCCACGGCAACGGCGCCGGCGGTCGCCACGATCACGTGCCACTCGGCATCGGCGACCTTCTCGACCGAGGCCGTGCAGCCCTTTTCCTGTGCCATCTTGGAGATGTTCTTGACGGCCGTCTCGTTGTCGACCGAGGTCACGACAACACCCTCGCCATCAAGCTGCTTCAGAGCTTTGAGCGTCTTGACGACGGGCAGCGGGCAGGCATCGCCCATGGCATTGACTTCAATTTTGGTAGACATAGCAAATCCTTTCAAAAGGGACCGCCCAGAACAGTAGACGGTCGCATAAACGGTTTTCCTTAATGCACAACGTGAACGGCAGGACCACCCGGCACCGCCTCGCACACGCGGCCGATTGTGGCGGCAACGCGACCTTCGGCATGCAGGCGGCGGGCGAGCTCATCCACATCGGCAGCAGGCGCTGCGATGAGCAGGCCGCCCGAGGTCTGCGGATCGTACAGCGCATCCAGCATTCCCGGCTCCAGGTCATCGTCGGCCGCCACGCGCGGGCCAAAGAAATCCTGGTTGCGGTAGGCGCCGGCAGGGATAATGCCCAGACGCGCCATATTGAGCACCTGGTCAAAGAGCGGCACCGCCCCCGACGCGAGCTCAATCTGCACGCCCGAGCCCTCGGCCATCTCGCACGCATGCCCGATCAGGCCAAAGCCCGTGACATCGGTGCAGCCGTGAAGCTCGAGTCCCTCGGCCAGGCGAATCGGGGCCTCGTTGAGGGTGCGCATCGAGTCAAACATGGCTGCGGCCTCGTCCTGCTCGATGAGCACGCCCTTAATGGCCGTGGTGATAATGCCCGAGCCGATCGCCTTGGTCAGCAGTAGGACATCGCCCACGCGCGCACCGCTGTTGGCGAGCATGCGGTCGAGCGCGACAAAGCCACTCACGGACAGGCCGTACTTGGGCTCGTCGTCGTTGATGGTGTGGCCGCCCGCGATGGTGCAGCCAGCCTCGACGCACTTGTCGGCGCCACCCGCCAGAATCTCACCTGCGACCTCCACGCCCAGGCAACTGGGAATGCACAGCAGGTTCATGGCATGGCTCGGTCGTCCACCCATGGCATAAATGTCCGACAGCGAGTTGGCCGCCGCGATCTGACCAAACAGGAACGGGTCGTCGACCATCGGCGGGAAGAAGTCGACGGACTGCACGAGGCCCAGGTTTTCGCCAACACGAAAAACACTCGCATCGTCGGAGGTATCGAACCCCACGAGCAGGTTGTCGTTATGCACATTGGGTAAGTCGCCCAGGACCTGGGCGAGGGCTCCAGGAGCCAACTTAGCGGCTCAACCGCTCGCGGCAGTCATAGACGTGAGCTTAATCTGATCGTCAGGCATCGATACCTCCTCTCATCGGTCAATCATTTCCTCCCAGTATACGCATGAATGCAGGCCCACGGCCGATGCATTAATCGAGCGCCTGTGCGCGAATCGCCGCGCCGATGGCACCGGCAAAGCGAGCCTGGGGCGAGGTGGTCACCGGCGACCCCAGCAGCTCGCCCAACCGCTCCACCACGAAGGCGTTCTCGCACAGGCCACCGGTCAGGTAGTACGGGGCGCCCGCGGCCTGCCCGGCCATGGTCGCCACGCGCGAGACCACGCTGTCGATCACGCCACGTGCGATGTTCTCGCGCGGCTCACCGCGACCGATCAGGCTAATGACCTCACTTTCGGCAAACACCGTGCACATGCTGGAAATCTTGGTAGGCTCGCCGGAACGCGCCAGGTCGGCCATCTGCTGTTGAGAAATACCTAGGCGGTCGGCCATGATCTCCAAAAAGCGCCCCGTGCCGGCAGCGCACTTGTCGTTCATGGCAAACTTGGCCACGCGGCCATTTTTAAGCTGAATGACCTTGGTGTCCTGGCCGCCCACGTCAATCACCGTGCCGCGATCGCCAAACAGACGCACGGCACCGGCGCCGTGGCAGGTAATCTCGGTCACAACCTTGTGGGCGTATGGCACAGCCACGCGCCCGTAACCCGTGGCCACCACACGCGCAGAATCGGATGCAACGTCAAAGCCCGCCGCCGCGAGCGCCTCGCGCAACCTATCGGCGGCATCGACCGAGGAGAACCCGGTTGGCTGCACGCACGTCCACGCCACCGAACCCTCACCATCGACCACAGCAGCCTTAGCCGCCGTAGACCCGATATCGACCCCGATCCCTATCATGGCTCTCTCCTAATCCAAACATCAAAGACAGCGGCGCGTTCAGGCGCCTTAGCTCTAGGTTTCTCAGGTGCCGGAGGTTGCCCCGAAAGAGGAGCGCGGCGTACTTTGGTACGCAAGCGACGGTTTGAGGGGCAAGATCCGGTGCCTGAGGAAGCTAGAGGGTTTCGATGAAGGCGGCGATGCGGGTCTCGATCTGGCCCATGTCGCCGTTGCTGTAGTCGGTCTCGATCTTCATATACGGAATACCCGCACCCTCGACGGCCTCCTGCATGCGTGCACTCTCCACGTTAAAGGTGTGGCACGCCTGGAGCACGCTCTCCACTACGCCATCGACGTGATACTTCTCGCACATGGCCAGCGTGTTCTCCATACGACCGTCGTTGGGCGTCATAACCGAGCAGTTGATATCCAGGTAGCGGTCGGCGATCGCACGCAGGATGTCGGGCGCATCCGGGTCGACCATCATGGCCGCCGTGCGCTCACCCGAGCAGTCATCCATACACACGACCACGCCGCCGTTGGACTCGATGGTGCGACCGATCTTGTTGATTACGCCGCCCACCGGGCAACCGGTGATCAGGATGCGCTTGGCATCCGCCGCAACCGGGTGCTCGCCGGCCTCGTAGGCCTCGCGCAGGTTAGCGACCTTTTGCTCCAGCTGCTGCGTATAGGCCTCGATATCAAAGCTGAACGTACCGGCAAACATGGTGCTCATCAGATCGACGCCGCTCATGGCCGCCGGCTGGTTGGCCTGCAGCGCAAACATCTCGAGCTGGGCCGCACGCAGGCGATTGCGACGACGGGCAGCAGCGCGTAGGTCGCCGTCGGTAATCGTAATGTCGTAGAAGTTCTCGAGCTCCTCCTTGAGCAGACGGCACTCCTCGTACCAGCCCTCGCGCTCGTAGGCGCGGTCGCGGCCCTGCGGTAGGTGCAGAATGTGCGTGCGCTTGAGCTCGTTGAGCAGCTCGTACATCTTCTTCTTGCCGTCGCAGGTGGTCTCGCCGATGATCATGTCGCTAAAGTACGTAAACGGGCACTTTTGCGAATAGGCAAAACCATACGTCGACTTGATGAGCGGGCAGAGGTTTGCCGGCAGCACCTTCTCGGCCTCGGGAATCACCTCGTCGGACGTACCGCACAGAGCCACGCTCGAGGCGCCCGCGGCATCGATAATCTCGAGCGGCGTATAGCTGCACAAAAAGCCGACCAGGCGATTACCCGCCTGCTTGTAATCCTTAACGCGAATAAACGCCGCCTTGCGTTGTTCGTTAAACTCCTCAAACGTGCTGGGCAACGGCTGCTCAATATTTTCCGACATATAACTCCTAAACCTTTTAACCAACCAAGGAAGCGGCTTTCCCAGGTGCCCGAGGTTGCCGTGAAAGAGACGCGCCGCGTACTTTCGCACGCAAGCGACGGTTTGAACGGCAAGATCGGGTGCCTGGGAAAGCCGCCGGGACGGATAGCCCTAAATGGTTTCCAAGAAGGCCTCGATCCTGGTTTGCAGTTGGCCTGCATCCTCACCGGCGTAGTCGGTCGTGATGTGCATAAACGGAATGCCGGCTTCCTCGGCGGCCTTCTCCACGGCAAACGACTCCATCTCATAGAGCGTGCAGAACTGCAGGGCCACGTCGACGATGCCGTCGGCATGCAGGTCCTTGGCCATCTGGACAATGTCCTTCATACGCTGGTCGTTGGGCGTAAAGACGGCGCAGTTGATCTTAAAGTAGCGCTCGGCGATGGCATCGAGCATCTCGTCCACCGTCTCACCGGACTCGTCGACCAGGTCCTTGTAGTAGCGCGAGCCCGTGCAGGACTCCTCGCCTACCACAACGCCGCCGGCTTTCTCGATGAGGTTGAACAGCTTCCAGTTGGGCACGGCCATGGGCGTGCCGGTGTACAGGATGCGCTTGGTCCCCTTGGGCGCCACGCCCTCGCCAGCCTCGACACGCTGCTCGCACTCAGCCGCCATATCGTTAATGGCTCCGGTCAGACGTGGCGTGTCGTCCATAAAGGCGGCCTGAACGGTCAGCAGGCTGTCAAGACCGCTGATGGGCGCAGGGTCGGCAGCGCGCGTGGCAGCGAGGCGCTGCAGGGCGCGACGCTTCTCATTGACGGCGTGGATGGCGGCCTTCAGACGCTCAGGCGTAATCGTGACGCCGCACTCTTCCTCGATCTTGGCGGCGAGCTTCTTGACCTCGGCCTTCCAGGTCACGAGCGTCGACTCGTCGTGTACGTTGGGAATATCCATGACGTACATGTTCTTTTGCGTGGCAAAAAACTCGTAGGCCTTCTTCTTGCCATCGCAGGTGTTCTCGCCTACCACCAAGTCACTCGACTCAATGTAGGGGCAGACCTCGCCCAGCTTAAAGCCGGCAAAGCTCTTGATAAGCGGGCAGGTGTTGCGCGGCAGATGCTCCTCGACCTTATCGGTTGCCCAATCGGCACCCGAGCACAGGCCCACGGGAATACCGTCGCAGGCGAGCACAATCTCCTCGGGCACGTACACGCAGAACGAACCGACGATCTTGGTGGCCTCGCCGGCCTCCTTCTTGTCGAGCATCTCCTTAATACGGCCGCTGTGGATGTTGGTGGCCACAAAGTCCAGGTAGGACGTGGACTTGGGGCGATTGTTCTGCGTCAAGAACATATCGCCGTACATCTGGCCCACGGCGCCCAGCAGTATGTCGTGGTCGGCAAGATTCATGCCGAGGCTCTCCCACATCGGATGGAAATCGAATTCTTCAGCCATGGCGGTTCCCCTCTCGAACCAAAAACGGATAACAGCGGTATCGATGCACGACGGGCGGCGATTGCCCTGCCGTGCTCAAACCCGGAATTTTGGGGAACCTGCTTTGCGGTTGACTATTTAATTGTGCGTCGTCTCTCCCGGAGCCGTGAACATACCTGCTCATATGCGGCTCCGAGCGATATATAGGGCACGCGCGGCAACGCGGCGAATGTATGTCGTCTGCGGCATGTGCGCACCCTCCTTAACCAGTTGAGGTCAACTATATCAACGGTCATCGACCATGCGAACACCGTTGACAATCGTACGACAGCTGCGGGATGCGAACACCTCGCTGTCTGATAAATAATTATCAGATTGATAAGATTTTGTCATATAGAAATCGGCGAGCGGTAAAGTGGAAACAAAGCGGTCGAGGACTACCTCCTCGCCCGCATCGCCCACCGCATCAACGACAAACCAAATGGATCCTGCTGGCATCAAAATGCATGCGCAGCGTCTCGCCTGCTTGCGGCAGCTCGTCGACAGGCATGCCCACTTTGTTGACCTTCCACTGCATGCGCGTCGGCGCATCGGCACGCGGCACATCCAGCAGCACCAGGCGCTCAAAACGCGAATCGCTCACGCGGGCCACATGCAGATCGTAGCTGTTACGACCGCGCTCAGCGCGGTTGTCCACATGGAAATAGCTCGCACGAATACCCAGGTACGCCACATTATCGGGAACCTCACGGCCCACGTTGAAGGTCATGCCCCAGTCCAGGGCTTCAACTTCCTGAAGCTCGATCTTGCGCGCGCGGCTCGTATTCTTGCAGCCCGTCAGACGCAGCGCAGCCAAGGTTTGCGGCCGGCGGACCACGTCCTCGACGGAGCCGATCTCCTCCATATGCCCGTCGTGCATCACACAAATGCGCCGGCACAGGCGGCACGCTTCGTCGATGTCGTGGCTCACGTAGAGCACGGTACGGTTGCACACATCGAACAGGTCGAGCATGTTCTGTTCGAGCGCGCTCTTGAGATACGCGTCGAGCGCGCTCATGGGCTCATCGAACATAAAGATGCCCGGATGCGCCGCCACCATGCGCGCAAGCGCCACGCGTTGCTGCTGACCGCCCGAGAGGCGCACGGGGTAGCGGTCGACAAAATCGGCCAGACCGAAAATGCCCAGATAACGCTCGGCGAGCTTTTTGCGCGCGGCGGCGTCACCCGCATCCTTAACACCGGCGCACACGTTATCGGCCACCGTCATGTTGGGAAACAGCTGATAGTTTTGGAACAGCAGGGCGCATTTTCGCTCCTGGGGCGACAGGTTGATACCCGCCGCCGAGTCAAAAAAGGTCACGCCGTTGACGACGATCTTGCCCTCGTCGGGTGTCTCCACGCCGGCAATGCAGCGCAACGTGCAGCTCTTGCCGCAACCCGAGGCGCCCAGCAGCGCCACACGCTCCTCGCCGGCATCGAGCTGAATGTCGAGGGTAAAGCCCGGATAGCGCTTTTTGATATCCAGAACGAGCGACATGGCTTATCGACCTCCCTTTGCGACCGCGCCATCGCGCATAAGCTCGGCCAGCGCCTCGCGATCGATACGCAAGGCATCACCGCCCACCGGGTCAAGCGAATCGCCCTGTCCGGCGAGCTCTTTGGCCTGCTTGCGCTCCGCACGGGAGAGACCGCGCTCGCGATACTTTTGAGAATGCGCCGTGTACATGTTGATGAATAGGATGACCAGGAAGCTGAACGCTATTACGACCACGACCCAAAAGAGAGCCACCGACGTATTGCCGCCCATCCACTCAAAGTAAATCGCAATGGGAATGGTCTGCGTAATGCCGGCGTAGTTGCCCGCAAAGAACAGCGTGCAGCCAAACTCGCCCATCGCGCGAGCGAAGGCGAGCACCGTGCCCGCCGCGATTGAGGGCCAGCCGAGCGGCATCATGAGCTTGGCAAAGATGCGACGTTCGGACCACCCCAAGGTTCGCGCGGCGTCGAGCATCTGCGTGTCGAGGCTATCGAAGGCTCCGAGCGCCGTGCGGTAGACCAGCGGAAACGACACAACGACAGCCGAAATGACCGCCGCGGGCCAGGTAAAGACGATCGAGATGCCGTGCGCGATCAGCCACTGGCCCACCCCGATCGAGCGGCCAAACAGCATGAGGAGCAGAAAGCCGCAGACCGTGGGCGGCAGCACCATAGGAATCGTAAAGACCGAATCGAGCAGGCCCTTGATGCGACTCGAGGTACCCATAGTCTTCCACGCGGCAAACAGGCCCAGTGCAAAGGCAATCACCAGGGCAAGGCCGCTCGTTTTGATAGACACCCAAAACGGGCGGTAGTCGATGCCGCCTAAAAAGGAGGCCAGAGAGGTCAAGGGCCCCTGCTCATCCCGCAACACGACAGACGATGCCTCTACCATTTGAGCGCTATCAAGCCAACGCGCGCCGCCCTTGGCATCACCCGAGGCCGATGCAATCACCACATAGCGGTCCCCATCCGCACCGCGCTCGTCAAAGCCATAGGTATAACCGCCGGCATCAAACGTTGTTTCCGCCGTAACATACCAAGGAAGATCAACGTCCCCTAGCTGCGCACCTCCCATGGAGTTTGCGCTGTCGAGCTCGCAGACGAGGGCCTTGAGACCCGATACGCACTCGTTGTCCTGCGGATCCAATCCAAACTTCTCGAGCGCCCTGGGCGATATCCACACCACAACGCGATCGGCAGCAGGCGCCACTACAAGGTCCACGTCCTCGTCAACGGGAAACCGGTAGCCCTCAGGCTGGCCCTCCATGGCACGAGCGGTCCCCTTGGCCAACCGCTCAAAACCCTCGATCCCATAGGAAAGCCCATGAGCGGTCGCAGCAACCTGGGCCCCGTCCTCAGCGACCCCAGCAAACGCAAATCCCGGCACCCAGCAAAGCGCGAAGGTCAAAGCACAGGCGACAAGCATGCGGAATCTATTAAGCACGAAAAGCTCCAAGCGAATACAAGGAAGGAGTGAAACACAAAACGATGGAATTATCGCGCCAAGCCGCACTACTCGGAAAGCTCAAAGCCGTACTTAGCCCAAATCTTCTGAGCCTTCTTGTTGGACAGGCAAAAGTCGATAAACGCCTTGGCCTCGTCGGCGTGCTCGGAGCCATCGGCGACAGCGCCCGGATACACGATGGGCTTATGCGAGTCCTCGGGACACACGAAGGCCTCCTCGATGCCGTCATAGCGAAAGATATCGGAGCTGTAGACAAAACCGGCCACGCAGTCGCCCGTAGAGACGTAAGACGCAGCGGTGCCGACCTTGTCGGCCAGGGCCACCTTGTCGGCAAGCTCGGGTGCATACTCGCCGTCGTCGCCCTCGGTGCCGGTGTAGAGACCCACAGAAGCTAAGGCCTGGTTGGCGTACTTGCCGGCGGGGACGGTCTTGGCGTCGCCGATGGCGATCTTGCCGTCCAGATTCGCGACGTTGGCGATGGCCTCGATCTTGGTGTCGGAACCCTCAGCACGAATGATCACAAGGTCGTTGACGAACATATCCTCACGGGTGTCGGCATCGACGAGCTCGGCGGCCTCGGCGTCGTCCATGGTGCCCTTGGAGGCGGTGATGAGCACGTCGACCGTGGCGCCGGCACGCATCTGCTCAACGAGGTCGCCAGAAGCCTTAAACTGCGTGTCGGAAAAGGCGGTGCCAGTCTGGTCGGTGTAGAGCTTCTGAACCTCGGGCAGAGCCTTCTCGAGCGAGTTGGCAGCAAAGACCTGCAGCTCGACAGCCTTCTTGGACGAAATCTTGGCGGAGCCGGCATCGGAACCGGTCGACTCAGGCTCCTTGTTTCCGGAGCAGCCGGCAAGGCCAAGGCCGGCAGCGGCGACAGCGGAGAGTGAGACGAATCCGCGGCGAGAAACCATATCGAACATGTTCAACCCTTTCGGACCTTGTGCCCGGGTACCCCACCGCGGGCTTTATTCTGTAATTAGATTATACTTCGATGCGAATAATGATTATGAGAAATTATTCTCGTCTGAGAATATAGTTTCAAGCATGCCTACAGAATGCCGTCCCCTTGGGCGCAAATAAAAGGCGGAGCAGCCGTTCAGGTCGCTCCGCCGCAGGTAAACCGCTTAGTTGGTATGTCCGCCGCCCGCTGTCATCTGAGCCGCATGCTCCAGCTGGTCCGCTATGGCCTCCCAGCTTTCGCGGGCGGCCTTCGTAGAACCGGAAAAGTTTACGACAAGTGTATGACCTCGTTGCATGCAAATAGCGCGCGAGAGCATAGCGCGGCGCGTCTTGGTCATGGAGTACGCACGGATTGCCTCTGCAATACCCGGCACATCGCGCTCGCAGACGGCACGCGTCGCCTCGGGCGTCACATCGCGCATCGAAAGCCCCGTGCCGCCGCAGGTGAGCACGACATTGGCGTGGCACTCATCGGCGGCTTCCACAATGGCATCACCGATCTCGCTGACGTCGTCGCGCACGACCACATGCGAGGCGACCGTCCAGCCCTGCGCCTCGATAAGTTCCTCGAGTGCGGCTCCAGCCTCGTCCTGGGCAAGATCGCGCGTATCCGAGCACGTCACGATCGATATCTTCAGCTCCATAGCATTCCTCCTACAACACGGCGCCCTCAGGCAGGTCGACGCGAACAACGTCCACGACATCGCCCACCTTGAGGTCGCACGGTCCTTCGTCAACACGCAACAGGCAGTTAGCCCGCTGCATCGTGCCGAGCAGCGCCGAATTCTGCGTCTTGGCCTCGGTCACCAACAGCTCACCGGTCTCGGGGTCGCGCAAAACCGTGGCGCGATCGAAGAAGCGGCGATGCTGTCGCTTTTTCACGCCGTGCGTGAGCGTCGCCTGCTGCACGGGACGCGTACCCTCGGCAAAGCCGCGCATCTTGCGGATCGCCGGACGCGCAAGCATCTCAAAGCCTACATACGCCGCAGCCGGATTGCCTGAAAGTCCCAGGTAGGGCTTACCCCCGAGCAAGCCAAACGTGATGGCCTTGCCCGGACGCATCGAGATGCGGTCAAACAGCACCTCGCCCTCGCGCCGAACGAGCGCCGTCACGTAGTCGTAGTCGCCTGCCGAGGCGCCACCGCTCGTAATGACAAAATCGCACTCCAGCACGGCGCGATGCACCAGCTCGGCAATCGCCTGCTCATCATCGGACGCAATGCCGTAGAACACGGGCTCGGCTCCTGCATCGAGCGCTTCGGCCATCAACGCCGACGAGTTGGAGTCGCGAATCTGCCCGCGCGCCGGCAGCTCACCCGGCGCGACCAGCTCCGTGCCCAGCGAGATAATGCCCACACGCGGCGCGGCATGCACCTTCACGCTCGCATACCCGGCGCTCGCCAACAAGCCGGCGCCCGCCGGAGCCACGACCTCGCCGGCGTGCATCACAACATCGCCGGCATGGGCCTCCTCGGCGGCAGAGCGAACGTTCTCCCCCACCTTGGCAGGCGCCGAGAACCTCACACGCGAGCCCTCGTTGCCGTCGCCATCGAGCACATCGACGATCTCGTACTTCACCACGGCATCGGCACCTTCGGGTACCGGCGCGCCCGTCATGATGCGGACCGTCTCACCCGCGCCGATTGCGCCCTCAAACACACGGCCCGCGGCCTCGTGTCCGATAACGTCGAGCGTCACCGGCGCCTCGCCAGATGCCCGCGCCAAGTCCGACGAGCGCACGGCATATCCGTCCATAGCGCTGTTGGCAAACGGCGAGATGTCGATATCGGCCACCGCATCCTCGGCCAAGGGAAGACCGACGGCCTGCCACACGGGAATCTCGACGACTTCGGTGCGATTCACGTGCGACAAGACGATCGCCTGCGCGTCCTCCAACGGAATGAGTTTCTCAGCCATATACACCTCTAGCATGCTGCGGCGCGCAACAAAAGCGCCGATTCTTTATGTTTCTCTCAGTATAATCCCTCGACGCGCGACCGCGACTTGGCCTGTACCCGCAAATACATCTGTCGGCCGCAAGCCGCGAAACAAAACCAAAACCAACCCACCGGCTCGTCGCGTTTACCGCGTTTTATAATGCTCGTGTTGCAACCCAAAAGAGGAACGTATGACTTTTACCGACAAACCCGAAAGCGCAAACGAAGCGCAGGATCATTCTCAGTCGCTCGACGACGGCGGCTTTTTCTCCCTGAACGACGTCATCATGGCCGGCAGGCATCAGCTCACCCGCTCCGAGCATCTCTTGGCCGCCGACACGCGCCGCAACGCCCGCAACCTACTCGCGAGCGCCAAGTTGCTCACACTCGTCGTCATCGTCTCGCTCGCCATGGGCGTTGCCGCCTGGGCGTTTTTGACCTCGCTGAATATCGCGACCGACTATCGCGAGCACCATGCATGGGTCTACGCCTTGCTTCCCGTTGTGGGCGTTGCCACCGCATGGGTGTACAAAAACCACGGCCTTGCCGCCAAACGCGGTAACAACCTGGTCATCGACTCCGCTCTGGGCACACGCCTCATCCACATGCGCATGGCCGTTCTCACCTTCGTCTGCTCCACGCTCACGCACCTAACGGGCGGGTCGGCCGGTCGCGAGGGAGCTGCGGTGCAGATTGGCGGCACCATCGCCAGCAACATCTCGAGCCTCGCCCACCTCAAAAAGCATGACCACCACGACCTCATGCTCGCCGGCATCTCGTCGGCCTTTGGCGCCGTATTCGGTTCGCCCCTTGCTGGAGCTTTCTTTGGCATGGAGATGTGCTTTATCGGCAAGATCGACTACACCGCGGGCATCTACTGCCTGGTCGCCTCGTTTACCGGCTACTTTACGTCGCTTGCCTTGGGAACCGAGTACGAGGCGAATGTCATCGCCAGCGTTCCCAACATGACACCACGGACGGTTGTCATCGTTGTTATCAGCGCCATTATCTTCGGCCTGACGGCACGCCTCTTTGCCTGGTCGGTTCGAACCGTCAAAAGCCTGTACGGTCGCTTTATCGCCAATTACCTCGTCCGCGCACTCATAGGCGCACTCGTGGTTTTGGCCGCCTATGCCCTCCTTGACGCCTGGGACTACGCCGGCCTTTCCACGTGGCTTTCCGGCGCCGGATTTGCAGGCAACACCACCCTGGCGGACGCAGCCATCAAGTTGGTCGTCACAGCGCTTACCCTGGGCGCGGGCTTCCAAGGCGGCGAGGTCACGCCCCTGTTTGGCATCGGTGCGGCACTCGGTGGCTGGATCGGTTGCCTTACCGGGCTTGACCCCAGTTTTCTGGCGGCTCTCGGCATGCTCGGCGTGTTCTGCGCCGGCCTCAACGTGCCCATCACCACTTGCATGATGGCCATCGACCTGTTCCACGGCACGGCCGCCGGGTTCTTTGTCATCGTGGCCTTTATCAGCTACCTAACCGGCGGACACCGCGGCGTGTACCCCGCCCAGCGCATCATCTCACCCAAGCGCCGCTCGCTTATTGTGGATGAGGGCGGTACGGTAGCGGATGCTATCGAGCGCCACAACGACCTGATAGAGTAGATGTAATAATCGCCGTGCAGCCACAATCGGGGGCAATTCGACCTGAGCGCGACCGCACTGTCATGTCACACGCCGGGAGTCGCCCCATGCACGCAACTGATTTTGGTCGCACGCTCATCATCGCCAACCCAGCCGCCCAGTCGGGTGCGGCGCGCGAAGTTGCCGAGCGCCTGCAGCGCTTTTTGGACATGACTGCACGCGCATCCCAGTTTGACCTGGTGTTGACCGAGCGTATGGGACACGCCAAGGAGCTGGCCGCGCAGGCTCAGGGCTATCGCACCGTTATCGCCCTTGGCGGCGACGGCGTGATTCACGAGGTCGTCAACGGGCTTATGACGCAAAAGGAGGACGCCCGCCCCGCTCTTGCCGTCCTGCCCGTGGGCTCCGGAAACGATTTTGCCCAGACGCTCGGCATCGACGATTTC
Organism: Collinsella sp. AM20-15AC; assembly: GCF_003471405.1. NCBI lineage: Bacteria > Bacillati > Actinomycetota > Coriobacteriia > Coriobacteriales > Coriobacteriaceae > Collinsella > Collinsella sp. AM20-15AC. Next base: position 6,706 of record NZ_QRJA01000019.1, on the reverse strand, counting down.
TCCGGCAAGGATTCTGGCGCGCTGCTCACCTGCGAGCTGCAGCGTCAGGACATCGGGCGCATTCGCTCGTGGAGCCCTGCGAGCGGCAGCAGCGAGGCTACCGTTGAGTACTACGACCAGACGCTTTCGGTCGGCATCGATGCCGCTATTGGTCTGGGCACCACCGAGTTGCGCAAAAAGACCGGCTTGACGGGTGCTCCGCTCTACACCCTCTCGGGACTTGAGCAGTTTGGCCTGCGCTATCGCAACTACCCCATGACAGTCAGCTTTGACGGCACGCCCGCCGAGCGCGTGAGGGCGATTATCATGGCGATACAGCTGGGCCCCACGTATGGCTCGGGCTATCGCATCTGCCCCGATGCCGACCCCTGCGACGGCATACTCGACGTCTGCTACGCCTGCGGCCCTGTCCCCCGCGCGGTTGCCCTACCCATGTTCCTTTCGGCCAAGGACGGCCACCACACCAAGTTGCCGCCGGTTCGCATGCGCCGCTGCCGCCATGCCGAGCTCACCTTTGAGGAGCCCGACTACCCCATCCAGGCCGACGGCGAGCCCGTTGTCGCCTCGCGCATCGAGGTCGACATCCTCGCCGGCGCCCTCCAGGTCTGGCACCCCACCCGCTAGCAAGACCAGCGAAACAATCGGCTACTCGTCGCTCCCCGGCTTGCGACGGTTGGCCTTTTTAATCGCGTTGAAGTGCTTGTCATTGAGCCTGCACTGGCGAGAGCGCAAAGGCACCTTAGTCTTTACGCGTCGGCGCGGTGGACGCCCGCGACGCTCCAGCTCAGCGCGCAGCTTACGCAGACAGCTCGCGCGATTCTGAAACTGACTACGGCTCTCACGCGCCGTCACGACAATCCCCGTGGGCCCATGCTTCATACGCACCGCCGAGTCCGTCGTGTTCACGCCCTGCCCGCCCGGACCCGTCGCGCGAAACACCTGCACCTCGCAATCGCGCGCCAACTCCTCGGCCGACATCTCGGCATAGCGCGCATACTCGCGCCATCCCATCTTGTTCTCGTCCATATCAGCACCTCCCCTCATACAAAAAAATGTGACAAAGGGACAGTCCCTTTGTCACATCGCATACCAATCGCTTGTGTTGCGCGCTTAGGCGAAGGTGATCTCGCCGGTCTCGCAGTCCATATCGGCGATACGGGCCAGGCTCTCGACGCGGAAGCCGCGCTCGCGGAGCTTATCGCCGCCGCCCTGGAAGCCCTTCTCCACCGCAATGCCAATACCGGACACCTCGGCACCCGCAGCCTCGCAGATCTTGATAAGACCCTCGAGCGCGCAGCCGTTGGCCAAGAAGTCGTCGATGATCAGGACCTTGTCGCCCTCGGACAGGAAACGCTTGCCAACGATGACCGGGTACTCCTTCTGCTTGGTAAAGGAGTAGATGGTCGTGGCGTACTGCTCGCCGTCGAGGTTGATGGACTGTGCCTTCTTGGCAAAGACCACCGGCACGCCGCCAAAATGCTGAGCCGCGATGCAAGCCATACCAATGCCCGAAGCCTCAATCGTCAGGATCTTGTTGATCTCGACATCCTTGAACAGACGGGCCCACTCGGCGCCCATGTGGTCGAACAGCTCAACGTCGCACTGGTGGTTGAGGAAGGCATCAACCTTAAGGACGTTACCGGCCTTTACGATGCCGTCATGGCGAATACGATCCTCAAGCTCCTGCATGGCGCAACCCCTTCTCGCGGCAACGATACCGCGCGATTAATAAACGTTGTTCGATAGTCTACCACGGACCGACCCCCGCCCGCCCCACAAGCCGCATCGCACCACAAACCAGTCTTTTTGGGACGGCGCGATTCGTGGCAGACAGCCTCCCAACACGCTAATGACGGGCGCGCATCTTCACCAAACGCACCATGGCAAGCGCAAAGCCCACAGCGGCCACGGCCATCAACACATAGAACACCGAGCGAAAGCCGAATAGGAATACATCCGGACGGCCTGCAACAAAACTGGTCACGGCCTCGCCCATCGCCACGCTCATCTGCCCATAGAGGATATGCGAACCTGCCGTAATACCCAGCGCCATGCCCGCATAGCGCGCCAAGCTGCCCAAGCTACCTGCAAAGCCAAGTGCCTCGCGCGGAGCCGAGCCCATGTACAGCGAGTTGTTGGGGCTCTGGAAAATCGACGTACCGCACGACATAAATGCGACGCAGCACACGATCACAGGGATCGATGAATGCTCGTCGAGCGTGCTCACTGCAAAGAGCCCGCACACGTACACGCCCAGGCCAACGGCCGTGGGGCCCTCGCAACCAATACGATCGGAAATCGTGCCCGAAAGCGGGCCGATAAAAGCATTCACCATCGGAAGCGCCAAAAAGAGCAGTCCGGAAATGTCGGAACCAAAGCCGTGGGCGTCCTGAAAATAAAACGGCAGGATAAACTCAGATGCGCCAATGCCAACAAACACGATGAGCATGCAGGCAAGATTGATGGTGAAGGCCGAATTTGCAAAGCAGCGACGCGCGGCCTCCGCCAGCGACATGGAGCGCTCGCCGGCCTCCGGCTTAACATGCGGCAGCGTGTAGAGCCCCACGATAAACGAGATGACGCCAATGGGCAGGTTGATGAGGAAGATACTCTCCCAAGGAAAGCTTGCCACCAGCATGCCGCCGAGCACGGGGCCACACATCATGCCGAGGGCCACAAAGGTCGCGAGAATGCCCATGGCACGGCCTCGTTCGCGCGCCGGAAACGACTCGGTGATGATACCCATGTTGTTAGCCATGGCCGCCGCGCAACCGACGCCCTGAACAATGCGTGCCAGGATAAGAACCTCGAGCGAGGCCGAAAGGCCGCACAGCAGCGAACCGACCGAAAAGACGATGACGCCCAGCTGAAACACATTCACCTTGCCGCGCACGTCGCCCAGACGGCCAAACGGCAACATAGCCACGCACGTCGCAAGCAGATACACAGAGCTTACCAGCTGAATGCGATCGAGGCCCACACCCAGCTCTTTTTGCATCACGGGCAGCGCCACGGTCACGACGGTCGAATCCAGACACACCATAAACGTCATGATGAGCACGGTAAACAGAATCGCCCATTTGTTCTTGCCATGGGTATCGCCCTCAAGGGCAATGTGCTCGCGGCGCAGCTGCTCTGCAGTTTTCTCCATATCCATCCTTTCGAGTGGCATAACGCAAAAACGGGGCCCCAATCGCCTACAAACAGTCGCGATCGGGGTCCCGCCTACGGAATCGGAACTAAAGGTCGCCGAGGCAATCTGCCCGTATCGGCGCCTTGTGCGAAAGCTAGCCTAGCACTGCTCGAGCGCCTGCTCAAGGTCGGCAATCAGATCGGCCGTGTCCTCGAGGCCGCACGACAAGCGCACCATGTCGGCCGAGATGCCGCAGGCGATGAGCTCTTCGTCGTTCATCTGGCGGTGCGTGGCGTTAGCAGGATGCAGGCAGCAGGTGCGGGCATCTGCGACATGCGTGGCGATCTGGGCGAGCTTGAGGCTCTTCATAAAGGTCTCGGCCGCCGCGCGACCACCGTTAAAGCCAAAGCTCACGACGCCGCACGTACCGTTGGGCATGTACTTTTGAGCCATGTCATAGTACTTGTCGCCCTCCAGGCCCGGATAGCTCACAAAGCGCACCTTGGGATGGCTCTGCAGGAACTTGGCGACCGCCAGGCCGTTCTCGCAATGACGCGGCATGCGCACATGCAGGCTCTCGAGCGAGCTGTTCAGGAAAAACGCCGCCTGCGGGTTCTGCATGGGGCCAAGATCGCGCATGAGCTGTGCGGTGGCCTTGGTAATGAAGGCGCCCTCGCGGCCAAACTTCTCGGCATAGGTCACGCCGTGATAGCTCTCGTCGGGCGTGGTGAGACCCGGGAACTTGTCCGCATGGGCCATCCAGTCAAACTGGCCGTGGTCGACGATCACGCCGCCCAGGTAGGCCGCGTGGCCATCCATGTACTTGGTGGTGGAGTGCGTAACGATGTCGGCGCCCCACTCAAAGGGACGGCACATCACGGGCGTCGGGAAGGTGTTATCGACCATCAGCGGCACACCGTGGTCATGCGCGGCCTTGGCAAAGCGCTCGATATCGAGCACGGCAAGAGCGGGGTTGGCGATGGTCTCACCAAAGACGAGCTTGGTGTTGGGCTCAAAGGCTGCCTCGAGCTCCTCATCGGTGCAGTCGGGGGCAACGAACGTGCAGGTAACGCCCATGCGGCCCATGGTGTGGGCGAGCAGGTTGTAGGTACCGCCGTAGATAGCGGAGCTTGCGACCACGTGATCGCCGGCACCGGCCACATTAAAGATCGCCAGGAAGTTCGCAGCCATGCCCGAGCTCGTGAGCATCGCCGCGGTACCGCCCTCCATCTCGCAGATCTTGGCGGCAACCAGGTCGCACGTGGGATTCTGCAGGCGGCTGTAGAAGTAGCCCGACTCCTCCAAGTCAAACAGCTTGCCCATGTGCTCGGACGTGTCGTACTTCCACGTGGTGGACTGGTAGATGGGCACCTGGCGCGGCTCCGCATCGCCCGGGCGATAGCCGCCCTGAACACACGTGGTACCGATGGTCTGCTCGCTCATATTTAGCTCCCTTGCCTGGGTTACATTTTTATTCGGTTCACGATACCGCTACCCCGCACCCCTCTCAACCCATCCTCAAGGTAGGTTATTGGACAGATGCATCGGGCTCATTTGCCCCACACTTAGGTATTGGTACGACAATAACGGCGAGATATGCACAAAGCTCTCGATGAACGAATGCGTCGGCAAGGGTACCATAGGCGGGTACACCGCAACCAAGGAGACAACGATGAAGCACATCGATACGACCCAGCTCGACACCACCGCTTGTCAGGCTCAGGCTGCCGAATACCACGCCCGTGGCTTTAACTGTGCCCAGGCCGTCGCCTGTACGCTCGCGCCAGCCGTCGGCCTCGATCCCCAGATTGCCTTCACCCTCACCGAGGGCTTTGGCGCCGGCATGGGCGGCATGACCGAGACCTGCGGCGCCATCTCGGGCGCCGTGGCCATCATGGGCTTTGTGATGAGCGACGGTATGGAAAACCCCAAGACCAAGGGCCAGACCTACAAGCTGTCGCGCGAGATTGCCAAGCGCTTTGGCGAGAAGAACACGACGACCGTCTGTGGCACGCTCAAGGGCGTCGGATCGGACAAGGGTCCGCTCCGCAGCTGTCCCGGCTGCATCGACGATGCCGTCGAAATCGCCTGCGATATGCTAAAGCAGCTCGCCGAGTAAACGATAGCAACAGAAAACGACGGCCGGCGCGCTTGAGATTCATCCAAAAGCACGCCGGCCGTCGCCGTTAGAACTCAGCAAATTCGGGAGCGCCGACCTCGATCTCCTCGCGCCCCGCCATAAGCTCGCGCATCTTGGCGCAAAACAGCTCCTGCTCCCCCGCCTTAAACACCAAGTGAAGTGTCACGGCATCCGCGTAATCGGTATCCGAAACCTTGGCACCCGAATCCTGCGCCAAACGAAGCACCTGCTCATACTGTGGATAGGCCACATGCACGTCAACCGGCACGACACTCGTCATCTCAACGATCTGCCCAACCTCCTGAGCCGCGGCCACCGCCGCCTGTGTCGCCGCGGTATAGGCGCGTACCAACCCACCGGGCCCCAACAGCGTGCCACCAAAATAACGCGTCACAACACAGCATACGTTTTTAAGTCCCGCACCGCGCAGCACCTCGAGCGTCGGCATTCCGCTCGTACGGCTCGGCTCGCCATCATCGCTCTGGCGCTCGCGTCCATCGACCAAAATCCACGCGGGGACATTGTGCCGAGCGTCGTAATGACGCTTGCGAACCATCTCGATAAAGGTGTTTGCCTCGTCCTCGGACTCAATATGGACCAGCTGGGCAATAAACCGGCTCTTGCGATCGACGAACTCACCCGTAGCCTCAATATTCGATTGCAGAGTAAAATAGCCGTCCAACAAAGCCCCTCAAACACAAGCAAAGCAACAAACAGCCTCAATAATACGGCAAAGCCCGTACCGAAAACCCCAGTAAAAAGAATGGAACCGCCGGTGACCAGGCAATTACAGCGAGACGCTAAGAACGGAACCGCCGATGATCAGACAAAAACAGCGAGACGGCGTCAGCTGAGTCGATTTGGCCCGAAAGAGGAGGGAGCACGCCTTATGGCGGCGACCGACGAATGAGCGCCAAATCGGCCAGCTGACGACGTCGCAGCGTCAACAAAGTGCTGAGTGGGCTTGTAAGCCGGGTTCTGTCGTGAACGGTCATTTATCTTGTCTGCACGTTACCGTGCAGCTCCACGCACGCTACCCGAACGCGGACCGGGCCGGCCCATAGCGTTCCTATTCGCGCTTGCTCCGGATGGGGCTTGCCAAGCCGCCGTGTTGCCACGACGCTGGTGGTCTCTTACACCACCGTTTCAGCTTTTCCCTTTACGCCTTGCGGCGCAGGTGGGAGTCTTCTTTTCTGCGGCGCTTTCCGTCGGATCACTCCGCCCGGCCGTTAGCCGGCATCCCGCCCTCTGGAGCCCGGACTTTCCTCACGCGTGCTGCAAGCAGCACATCGCGCGACCGTCTGGCCCACTCAGCAGTGCAAGAGTGTAGCACACCGTCGCTATTGGCAATGGCACAACACAAGCGTTCGACACGATAAACCAAGAACCCTTGATTATCGACTTTATCCGAACACCTCCCACATTCATCCGCA
>NZ_QRJA01000018.1:49733-58274 GCF_003471405.1 Collinsella sp. AM20-15AC | reverse complement strand
GCGCTGCATGAGCATGCCCTTCTGGCGCGAGGACCTCTAAGGTTTTCCGTTTCCGGTGCGGTCCCCCTACAACCGCACCGGTTTCGCCCGTCAAACGGGCAACACTAATACTTACGTAATTCATTTCTTCGAAAGGAAACGAACCATGGGTGTTAACCTCTCCGGCCGTAGCTTCCTCAAGCTCCTCGACCTCACCACCGAGGAGATCGAGTACCTGCTCAAGCTCTCCAAGAACTTCAAGGACATGAAGCGCGCTGGCGTTCCGCACCGTTATCTCGAGGGCAAGAACATCGTTCTGCTCTTCCAGAAGACCTCCACTCGTACCCGCTGCGCCTTCGAGGTTGGCGGCATGGATCTGGGCATGGGCGTCACCTACCTCGATCCGGGTTCGTCGCAGATGGGCAAGAAGGAGTCCATCGAGGACACCGCCCGCGTTCTCGGCCGCATGTATGACGGCATTGAGTTCCGTGGCTTTGCCCAGGACGACGTCGAGGAGCTTGCCGCTAAGTCCGGCGTGCCCGTGTGGAACGGTCTGACCACCGAGTGGCACCCCACCCAGATGCTCGCCGACATCCTGACCGTCCAGGAGAACTTCAACTACGACATCAAGGGCAAGACCCTCGTCTTCATGGGCGACTGCAAGAACAACGTCGCTCGCTCCCTCATGGTCGTCTGCTCCAAGCTCGGCATGAACTTTGTGGCCTGCGGCCCCGAGGAGTGCATGCCCGCTGACGACGTCATCGAGGCCTGCAAGCCCATCGCCGAGGCCAACGGCTGCACCATCAAGCTGACCACCGACGTCAAGGACGGCGTCACCGGTGCCGACGTTCTCTACACCGACGTGTGGGTCTCCATGGGCGAGCCCGACGAGGTCTGGGCCGAGCGCATCGCTCAGCTCACCCCGTATCGTGTTACTTCTGAGGTCATGGCTATGGCCAACCCGGGTGCCATCTTCCTGCACTGCCTGCCCAGCTTCCACGACACCAACACCACGATTGGCGCCGAGAAGTGCGAGCAGTTCGGCATCACCGAGCAGGAGGTCACCGACGAGGTCTTCGAGAGCCCTGCTTCCAAGGTCTTCGACGAGGCCGAGAACCGCATGCACACCATCAAGGCTGTCATGTACGCCACGCTCAAGTAAGAGCATCTAGCATCTCGCTCGGGGTGCATTGCTGCGCACCCCGAGCGCTTTTGTCTGGTAAAAATCTCGCACCGAGCGACATGCACGGCACGGAAGAGCCGCTTCGGGCGAGATCAGTAAATGATTTATGAAGGGGGGATGAGAACTATGACTGAGACCGCTAAGAAAAAGCGCGGTATGCCTTCATCGTTCACCATTCTTCTTGCTCTGCTGGCAATCGTCGCGGTTGTTACCGTTATCGTCTCCGGTACGTCCGGTGGCGAGGTTACCGCTGCCCGCCTGAGCGATTTCTGCACCGCCCCGGTCAAGGGCTTCGCTGACGCTCTGCCCGTCTGCCTCTTCGTTATGATCCTCGGCGGCTTCCTCGGCATGATGACCGAGACCGGCGCCCTGGACAACGGCATTGCTGTTCTGGTGCAGAAGCTTAAGGGCAATGAGATCATGCTCATTCCCGTGCTGATGTTCATCTTCTCCCTCGGTGGTACCACCTATGGTATGTGCGAGGAGACCGTTCCCTTCTACGCCCTGCTTGCCGCTACCATGATGGCCGCTGGCTTCGACCCTATGGTCGGTGCTGCCACCGTCCTGCTCGGCGCTGGCTGCGGCTGCCTGGGCTCCACGGTTAACCCGTTCGCCGTCGGCGCTGCCGTCGACGCTCTGACCGGCGTTGGCATTGAGGTCAACCAGTCCATCATCATCGGCCTCGGTGCCGTCCTGTGGATTGTTACCACTGTTATGTCCATCCTCTTCGTCATGAGCTATGCCAAGAAGGTCAAGGCTGACAAGGGTTCCACCATCCTTTCGATGCAGGAGCTCAAGGACGCCGAAGAGGCTCACGGCAAGGCTGCTTCCGAGGTTCACAAGGAGGTCAAGCTCACCGGTCGTCAGAAGGGTGTTCTGATCGCCTTTGCCTTCACCTTCGTCGTCATGATCGTCGGCTTCATCCCGCTGGCCGACCTCAACGAGGGCGTCGCCAACTTCTTCGATGCTGGCGCTGTCTATGACGCCGACGGTAACGCCATCGTTCAGGGCTGGTCTGCCCTGATCACCGGCCTGCCCATTGGCCAGTGGTACTTCGACGAGGCTTCCACCTGGTTCTTCCTCATGGCTGTCCTGATCGGTATCATCGGTGGCCTGTCCGAGAAGCAGATCGTCAACACCTTCATCACCGGCGCTGCCGACATGATGTCCGTTGTCCTCGTCATCGCTCTCGCCCGTGGTATCTCCGTCCTCATGGCTAGCACCGGCCTCGACGTCTACGTCCTCGACGCTGCCGCCAATGCTCTGGCTGGCCTGTCCGGCGTGATCTTCGCTCCCATGAGCTTCCTGGTCTACTTTGGCCTGTCCTTCCTGATCCCCTCGACCTCCGGTATGGCTACTGTCTCCATGCCCATCATGGGACCGCTGGCTGTTAAGCTCGGCTTCTCGCCCGAGGTCATGGTCATGATCTTCTCCGCCGCCATCGGCGTCGTGAATCTGTTCACCCCGACCTCTGGTGCCATCATGGGCGGTCTCGCTCTGGCTAAGATCGAGTGGACGACCTGGCTCAAGTTTGCTCTTAAGCTCATCGTCGCTCTCTCCGTCGTCTGCGCCATCATCCTGACCGTCGCTTGCGTGATGCTCTAAGTACCCCTTGGGTACCCCACGGAAACCATGACGATCCTATAACGGATCACCTGGTCATCGTCTGTCCGGTGGGGTAACCCCACCGGTAGACTCCTACCTTTGGCCCCCTCCCGTTCCGTGCGCGGGAGGGGGCGCTCTTGTGTTCCGGCGTTTTACCAAACGCCGGAACCGGTCGACGCTGCGCGCCGCCCAGGACGACAATTTGTCATTCAAAAGGCAAGGCATGACCAAAAGGTCTATGCCTTGCCTTTTTCATGCCAACTTGTACGTCCTGGACGGCGCTCGCTGACTTATGCTCAACCTGCGACGTTGTTATTGTTTGTGCAGGGGAACAGCTTGCCCGCTCTGGTGCCCGTTCGCTGACTTTGGCTCTGCCTGTGACGTTTCCATTGTTGGCGAGGAGTGACTTGGTTCCTGCTTCAAATTAGCTATCCCGGGTCCCTGGTGGTTGCGGTTGGCGTGTTTGGTTGGTGCCTGTTGATGGCCTGGGCATCGGGGAGGGCAGGCTCCGTTATAATCGCGTAGGAACTTAATTTACGAAACGGGACGGGAGCCATACATGCGCCAGGGTTTCGACAACGCGAAATATATCGAGCTGCAGGCCGCTCATATTAAGGAGCGCATCTCGCAGTTTGGTGGCAAGCTCTATTTGGAGTTTGGCGGTAAGCTGTTCGATGACTATCATGCGAGCCGCGTGCTGCCGGGTTTTGAACCGGACAGCAAGTTCCGCATGCTCAAGAGCATCGCCGACGATGTTGAGGTTATCATCGCGATCAACGCGAACCACATCGAGAAAAACAAGGCTCGTGGTGACCTTGGCATTACCTATGACGAGGATGTGCTGCGCCTGGTTGACCTGTTCCGCGGCAACGGCTTTGCCGTCGCGGCCGTGGTCATCACCCAGTACGCCGGCCAGCCTGCTGCCGATGTGTTCCGCAACCGCCTGAACGCGCTCGGTATTCCCGCCAAGCTGCACTATCCCATCGAGGGGTATCCGCACGATGTCGATCTGATCGTGTCCGACGATGGCTACGGCAAGAACGAGTTTGTCGAGACCACCCGTCCACTCGTTGTCGTGACGGCACCCGGCCCCGGCTCGGGCAAGCTCGCCACTTGCCTCTCGCAGCTGTATCACGAGCATAAGCACGGTACCGCCGCCGGCTATGCCAAATTCGAGACCTTCCCGGTTTGGAATCTGCCCCTTACGCATCCGGTCAATATTGCCTACGAGGCCGCCACGGCTGACCTCGACGATGCCAATATCATCGATTCGTTCCACCTTGAGGCCTACAACAAGACCACGGTCAACTACAACCGCGACGTCGAGGCCTTCCCGGTAGTCCGTGCCCTGATGGAAAAGATCCTGGGCAAGAGCCCCTACCAGAGCCCTACGGACATGGGCGTCAATATGGTCGGCTTTGCCATCACCGATGACGATGCCTGCCGCGACGCTTCCAAGATGGAGATCGTCCGCCGCTACTTTACCGCGGTCGAAAATGTGCGCCGTACCGGCGTGGGCGATGAGCAAGTCGACCGTCTCAAGATTATTATGAAGAAAGCCGGCATCGATAAGAACTACTCACCGGCGCGCTCGGCGGCCCTCACCAGGGAGCAGCTGACGGGTGGTCCCGTGGGTGCCATGGTCATGCCCGATGGCTCCGTGGTGACCGGTAAGACCTCCACGCGCCTGGGCGCCGCAAGTTCGCTCATTATGAACGCCCTCAAGCATGTTTCGGGCGTCGACCTTGAGCTCGAGGTCATTAGCGATGAGGCGATCGAGCCCATCAGCAAGCTCAAGACGCATTTCCTGGGCAGCAAAAACCCGCGCCTCCACACCGACGAGACGCTTATGGCGCTGTCGATCACCTCGGCCACGAGTGAGACGGCCGCTCGCGTCCTTTCGGGCCTGGAGCAGCTGCGCGGTTGCGATGCCTTCTTTAGCGTGATTATCTCGCCGACGGACGAGACGGTACTGCGCAAACTGGGTATCAACGTGTGCTGCGAGCCCAAGTTTGAGCGCCGCGGTTTCTTCCATCGCTAAGTTTGAAGCACCGCGGTAATTGCATTGCATTTTGGCCGTATCGGGTTAGCGCCCGGTACGGCTTTTTGATCAATAAAGCGCCTATTTCGGCGAAAAATAGCCGTTTACCTGCCTAGAAACAATTTGAGCGGTATACAATAACCGTAACTGTTTCATCCTTAGCGGGATGCCGCATGATGGATATTACCTGCCATCGTGAGGTGTGTCGGTCGCGCACGGCGCGTTAGATGCTCGTGCTCGGTTTGAGGAGGCTGCTATGGCGGGCAAGGGCCGTGCGAGTGTCAACGATATGAAGCGTGTCGAGGTGCTGGTGTTGATGGAGATCGACCAGCAAACCGAAGACAATGGCGGGCCGTATGGTTTCTCGCGCAAAACGCTTGCCGAGCGCGTGGGGGTTTCGCCGTATCGTGCCCGCGCCGCAATCGATCGCTTGGATTCCGAAGGCATGATTGATGTCGTCTCGCGTTATAGCGACGACGGCGGTCAGCTTGCAAATGGCATTTGCCTCACCGAACGTGGCGAGTGGTATCTTGAGGGCGTCCGTACCGGCATGCTCGTTCAGGAAATGCTTGAGGATGAGGCTGCTGATCGATAGCAGCATGTAACCCTTGCCATAGCGACGCCACCCGGGAAACCGGGCGGCGTTTTGTTTCAAGATTGAGAAATGCAACCGCACGCGAGAAAAATTGCGAACGGTCCGCGGCGCGAGTATTACAATGAAGACCCGTAAGATGTGTATGGATAACTTCTACGGGAAGCGCAGGTAACTCAATATGACCAAGCATGTGTTCGTGACCGGTGGCGTAGTTTCGTCTCTGGGCAAGGGTATTACCGCGGCCTCGCTGGGCCGTCTGCTCAAGTCGCGTGGCTACAAAGTAACGATGCAAAAGGCCGACCCGTATCTGAACGTCGACCCCGGTACCATGAGCCCGTTCCAGCATGGTGAGGTCTTCGTTACCGAGGATGGTTACGAGTCCGACCTGGACCTGGGTCATTACGAGCGCTTTATTGATGAGAACCTGACCCGCGATTCCAACTTTACGACCGGTGCCATCTACAAAAGCCTAATCGCCCGCGAGCGTCGCGGCGACTTTTTGGGCGGTACCGTGCAGGTGATTCCCCACGTCACCAATGCCATTAAGGACAAGTTCCGCCGCATCGAGGAGCAGACCGGCTCCGATGTAGTCATCACCGAGCTGGGCGGCACGATCGGCGACATCGAGTCCCAACCGTTTGTGGAGGCCATCCGTCAGTACCGCAAGGAGGCCGGCCCCGAGAACGTCTGCTACATCCACGTGTCGCTCGTTCCCTATATTGCCGCCGCCCACGAGGTCAAGACCAAGCCCACGCAGCATTCCGTCAAGGAGCTCCGCAGCTTTGGCATCCAGCCCGATATTATCGTGCTGCGCTCCGACCACCATATCGATGACGCTATCCGCGGAAAGATCGCAAGCTTCTGCGACGTCGACACCGATTGCGTCTTTACCAATGAGGACTGCGCGAGCATCTACGACGTGCCGCAGCTGCTTGCCGAGCAGGACTTTGACCTGCGTATTTGCGAGCGCCTGGGCCTGGACCCGCGTGAGCGCGACATGAGCGAGTGGAATGAGTTCCTGCGTAAGCAGAACCATGCCAATCATCACGCCGATAAGGTTAAGATTGCCGTCGTGGGTAAGTACACGCAGCTGCCCGATGCGTACCTGTCGGTTATCGAGGCCCTGCACCATGCGGGCGTCTTCTACGATCGCCATGTGGACGTCCAGCTGGTCGACGGCGAGAGCCTCGACGAGCAGAATGTCTCCGAGGTTCTGGGCGACGCCTCGGGCATCCTGGTCCCCGGCGGCTTTGGCAAGCGCGCCCTGGAGGGCAAGATCCTCGCGGCCGAGTTTGCCCGTGAGCACAAGATACCGTATCTGGGCATTTGCCTGGGTATGCAGGTCGCCGTGTGCGAGTTCGCCCGCAATGTCGTTGGCCTTGCCGGTGCCAGCTCCTCCGAGTTTGATCCGGACGGTCCGTATAGCGTCATCGATCTGATGAGCTCGCAGGAGGACGTGACCGAGAAGGGCGGCACCATGCGCCTGGGCGCCTATCCGTGCAAGCTCGCCGCCGATACCCTTGCTCGCGAGGCATATGGCGAGGAACTCGTCTACGAGCGTCACCGTCACCGCTTTGAGTTCAACAACGCTTTCCGTGACCAGCTCGAGGACGCCGGCTTGGTTATCTCGGGTCTGTCGCCCGACGAGCGCCTGGTCGAGATGGTCGAGCTGCCGCGCGACGTGCATCCGTGGTATGTGGCAACCCAGGCTCACCCCGAGTTCAAGAGCCGCCCGACCAACCCGCAGCCGCTGTTCCGAGAGTTCGTGCGTGCCTCGATCGGTCAGCACGAGGGTGTCGATCGCCTGCAGGTGACGCCCATGAACCTCGCTACGGACTAAGGGTGCCGGCGAATAAGGAACATGCCGAAGCTACTCCCTCGTCGCTCGCCGTGGCGGCGGGGGAGTATCTCGATTACCTCGCGGTCGAGCGGGGTTTGGCGCGCAACACGATTGCGGCCTATCGTCGTGACCTGACGACGTACTGCGCCTATCTGGAGCGGGCGGGTATTGTGTCTTTTGAAGAGGTGACCCGTCAGGTCGTGGAGGGCTTTGTCGCCGACCGTCGCGATGGGGGCTATTCCGATGCTTCGGTGGAGCGTGCGCTTGCGGCCGTGAAGGGCCTGCATGCCTTTTTGGTGCGCGATGGGGCTGTGGCCCAAAATCCAACGGCGGCGTTGCGCCTTCCTAAAAAGGCTGAGCGTTTGCCGGAGTATCTATCAGTGGAGGATGTCTCGGCGCTGCTCGATCAAGATTTCCCCGAGGGCGAGATGGGCTTGCGCGACCATGCCATCTTGGAAGTGCTCTACGGATGCGGTTTGCGTGTGAGCGAGTTGGTGGGGCTCGATGTGGGCGATATCCATATCGACGATGGCTTTGTGCTCGTTCGCGGTAAGGGCTCAAAGGAACGCCTGTCCCCGCTGGTGGGAAGCGCGGCGCGAGCTCTGACGCTCTATGTAACTGAGGGGCGTTCTCGCTTGGCGGCCCATGCCCGCGGAACCGAGACCTCGGCGGTTTTTTTAAATAAGAACGGCCGCCGTCTGTCACGCCAGGGCATCCATGCCATCTGTGAGCGCTACGGGCGCCAGGTGGGACTGGTGGGACTCCATCCCCATACGCTGCGTCACTCCTTTGCCACCCATATGCTTGCGGGCGGCGCAGACCTCCGTGTGCTGCAGGAGATCTTGGGACATGCCGATATATCGACCACGCAGGTCTACACGCATGTCGATCGTACGCAACTGACCGAGGTCTATCTGGCGGCGCACCCGCTGGCGCATCGTTAGCACATCGCTGACCTGCAAATTTATAGGTATTTGAGGACGGGCCCCAGATTGCCGCGGCGTGCTTTTGCGCGCGCATGGGCAATCTGGGGCCTGTCCCATTTTTCGCCACTTGTCGTCGCGGTGGTGGGCCGCATGTGCCTTGGGTGGGGGAGTTTGGGGGCGATGTGAACAGCGTGTAAAGGGACGTAAAAATCGCCTCAAGGTCAACTTGAAGGTTGAGGTTCGCGGGCGTGGTTCTACAGGTGGCATCCCGCCTTTGCTGCAAACACAACATATTGTGTTTTCGAACATATGCTCGGGGGTGTTTTACAACATATTGGGGGTGGAATGGTGGGGAGGGGTGGGGGAAGGGGT